>JAESSM010000035.1 GCA_016764115.1 Bacteroidia bacterium
CCTGATACAAATGAATCTTCTTGTTCATTGCCCCAATGAATTATTTATGACCAATGTTGAAACTAGCTTAACGATAGCGTTGGTTGCCGTTGGAATTGGTTTGGGTTGTTTTGTTGCAGGCCTGTTTTCTAAGAACAGAGTAGAATTGGGTCTTGTACCAATAGGTGGTTTTGGATTGAGTATCGCCCTAACCCTATTGAGTACTTTAGATCATTCAAAATTAAGCTTTTCGATCATATTAGGTATTGGAGCATTTTTCAGTGGATTTTTTAAAATACCTTTAAATGCGTGGATCCAGGAACGGGTTGAAGGACGAAAACTAGGGGAAATACTTGCTTATAACAACTTAGTGGTTTTCTTATTTATACTGATCTCTGCAGGAATTTTTGCTGTTGCAGAGCCGGTTATGGGAAGCTCGGGCATCTTTGGCATCATTACCATTATTGCTTGGTTAATTGCCATAATAACTTTGGTTAATATTCCGGCCATGTTAGTTAGGTTTATATTTTTTATTACTGCGCATTCCTTCTTTAAGCTCAAGATAATTGGTATTGAAAATATCCCAAAAAAATCTGGTGCGTTAATAGTAGCCAATCATATTTCTCTTATGGATTCATTTCTCGTAGCAGCTGCAGTTCCGCGCATGTTGAGGTTTGTAATGCTAAAAAAAGTATACGAGGTGCCTATATTAAATTGGTTTTTCAAAAAAATGAATATGATTCCAATTGCTGGAAAAAGCACACCTGAAACACTAGCAGAATTTAACCAACGTTGCCAGGAAGAGATCAACAATGGACATGTAGTTTGTATTTTTCCTGAAGGTCAAATAACCAGGATCGGACAACTGCTCGAATTTAAAAGAGGAATTGAGCATATAGCTAGCGGAATAGATGCCCCTATAATTCCATTAAATATGGATGGGATAGTTGGTTCTCCATTTTCATACGTTACGGGTACTTCAAAAATTGTTTGGCCATCACCATATACATTGTTACGGCCTGTGTCCATTCAAATAGGTGAACCAATGCCAAATACAAGTTCAGCATTTCAGGTAAGGCAAAGAGTGTTGGAATTGGGTGCTGATACATTTAAAAATAGAATTAGACCCAGGCATACATTAGGTTATTGGTTTGTACGGAACGCTCGGAAAAATTCTAATCGTGTTCTTGCAATTGATGATAATGGGGACACAATTACTTATGGCAAGATGTTATCTAAAACTTTTGCTTTGGCAATAGCTTTCAATAAAAACATTCCCAATATAAAGAATGTTGGGGTAATGTTGCCTCATAGTATCACCGGAATGGCAACCAATATATCACTGGCAATTGCTGGTAAAGTAAGTATCAATATTGACCCGAATCTGTCTGAGAATGAAATCAGGGATATAATAAATAAATTGAAGATCAATGTACTCATAACAACGGAATCACTTAAAAGCACCTTGAAAATATTTGAGGATATTGATGTTGTAATTCTAGAAAAGGAAATCGAAGAATGGAGTAAGAACAAAAATCTGTTATCTCAATATTACAGCAGAATTCTGCCTCGATATTATATCAATAGGATCTGGAAAGAAAAAATCGACAAGAGTGATTTGGTAACTATTAATATCACTCAAAATGAGGATGGATCTCTAAAATACATTCCTTTAAGCCATGAAAATCTTTGCTCCAACCTGGCAGGATTAAAGCAACTTTATGCTTTGAATAAGTCAGATCGTTTTGCAGGATTAGTTCATTACAGCCATTGCTTTGGGTATAACAGCAACTTATGGCTCCCAATTATCACAGAAACCAGCATTGTGTTTTTAGAACCTGAGCAAAAACAGGAACTTTTGAGAAACAAGATCAATCAATACAATTCAAATATCCTTTTGGGTTATGCACATCAACTGGAATCTTTTCTTGACAGTTATTCCAGAGAAGATATACCGGAAGTAAAGTACATCATTTCAGGAGGAAGAGATATAAATAAAAAAATTCGCGAACAATGGAAAGGCCAGGAAGGTATTGTTATTCGTGCAGGTTATGGTAAACCCGAATGCGCACCAATAATTTCAGTTAATAGCATTGATTATAAAGGAGTGGATCTTACCGGAAAAAAGCAGATTCAGGAAGGTGATGTGGAAGAAACATATGGAAGACCATTACCCGGAGTAGCGGTTAAAATTGTTGACAAGAATGACTATTCAAAAGAACTTGGTGATGGAGAGGAAGGAATACTATTAGTGAAGGGACCAAATGTGATACAAGGATACATTGATAACCCCGAGTTGAGTGCTAAATCCTTCCACGATGGATGGTTTATTACCGGAGATTTGGCTAATATTGATGCCAAAGGATTTATTTCAATAAATGACTCACATCTCAATGAACCAGAGTTAATTGAGAGTGACAAATCCATTCAATAAACTATAGTCTCATGCAAAAAAAGTATTGGTTTTACCTGTTAGGAGTAATTGCATTAACAGTAAGTGTTTACAGCATCTTGTATGAAAAAGCAAAAGACGAGCAACGCACAGATGCATGTTGGGATGGTATTAGCAGGAAGCTTAACACCAATCAATCCCCCGATTCTTTATTACACAGTGAAATAATTGATTTTCAACAATTTGTTGAACAAAGCCTGGTTATTCGAGCCCAGATGTTAAAGGTAGCAGAAGAAATAAAAGAAACTCCTGATGATCCAATAAGCCCAAAAAATCTTGAATTACTTCGGGAAGGAACCGTTATTGCGATGGACCTCAGGGAGAAACTATATCTCTTTGCTGAAACTTATGAATGTGCCATTGAAGCTGAAGGCAACACTTTGAGTGAATATGGGATTACCTCTACCCTTAGATTAAAAGCTGTTATGCTTTCTCTTTCTGCAGCATTAACTCTCTATGATAATTATCTCCTGGGAGCTTTATTATTTGAAGGTGACGACCGTCTAAGGCGTTTGATCAATGATCCAGATATGGGATTTAGCATTAGTGCTAATAATTTGCTTGAAGTTAGTTGGTCAGCAAATTCTATTGCAAAGCAACAGAGGATCCAGAAAGGAATCAAATTTTTCGAAAAGGAATCAACCGTATTGGATAAGGAATATTCAGACACTTATTATGAATACTTAAAACTACTGATAACATCCAGCCCATCCTATAATTACCTCCAAGAAATTGGGTTAGAAGGCATGGCATCAACTAAGTTCAAACTTTTAGGAAAAATTACTGCTGATGTAATCGCAGAACTGAGACAAGATGGCATGAACTCTATAAGTAAGTTCTTTGGTAATTCCGTTGGGTTGATAGAATCGAGAAAAGGGAAATTATATAATAACAAGGAAGTCGCAAAAAGTTTGAGGTCTATACTACAACCTCTGGACATAATATTAGAAAAAACACCTTTTAGATTGACCGACAAATTGATTCCCGGCCATTTTGGACATGTTGCAATCTGGATTGGAAATGAAGCAGATCTTAATTCATTAGATATGTGGGACCATGAGTTACTGAAACCATATCATGAAGAAATTATCAATGAAAATGGTGAAAATATAATTGAAGCTTTGCGAAGCGGGGTTCAGTTGAGTTCTTTAGAAGATTTTATGAATGTTGATGACATTGCAATTTTGCGACCTGTTTTTGACGAGAATACTTTATTGGAAGATCAAAAAGAAGCATTGCTGCTCGCAATTAGACAAATTGGAAAGGATTATGATTTCAATTTTGATATAAATACCACTGAAAAAATTGTCTGTTCAGAATTGGCATATGTCTGTTACCCAACTATTGACTGGCCAACTGAGGCAACTTTAGGCCGCCATACCATAAGTCCAGATAATGTCGCCAAGCTTTGCTGGACAGGAACTCCCCTTCAACTCATTTCTTTTTATCACAATGGTAAATCCGTAAACAAAGACAAACAGCTTGAATTATTAAAGGAACTGATGACTTTATAGGAAAATATTGGCTTATATACCATTGTACTTGAAACTACCTTAAAAGTTAAAAAACCCCTGTCATTCTTCACTACGTTCAGAATGACAGAAAATGGACTTTTGAGGCAGCCTCTAACTATGGCAAGAAAAATAAAGCATGTTGTTCATTCGTTTTACTTATAACATAGTAACCAATTAGGTAAAATGAAACGGAGAAAGTTCATCACTGGAGTATTAGGTCTAGGAACAGCTGGAATCTTAACTGGTTTATACACTTGGCAAATCGAGCCATTCTGGTTGGAGTTCGTAAAAATTTCCATGCGCCTTAAGAATCTGCCCAATGAATTGATTGGGAAAACTTTGATGCAAATCAGTGATTTACATGTAGGTAATAAATTTAGAAGAAGTTACTTAATTGAATCATTAAAGAAAGCACAAGAATTTAATCCTGACTATGTAGTTTACACAGGAGATTATGTATCCTATGAATCACGGGAGCAACTCGATCAATTAAGAGAAGTATTAAAATCTGTAGTTAAAGGTAAAATTGGAACAGTTGGGATTTTAGGAAATCACGATTATGCTCATAATTGGTCTCAACCTGAAGTAGCGCAAAAAATAACTGAAATTGTAACTGAAGCAGGTATACATGTACTTAGAAATGACCAGGTAGAACTAAAGGGACTGAATTTAACAGGGCTCGATGATTACTGGGGAACCAATTATTATCCGAAAGAAATTATGTCCAAAATAAATCATGATGCCGCAAATATAGTCTTGTGCCATAACCCGGATGTTATGGATGAACCTATATGGAATAGTTATCAAAGTTGGGTTTTGTCAGGACATACTCATGGAGGACAATGTAAACCACCTTTCTTAATACCACCAGCATTGCCAGTTAAAAATAAGAGATACACTTGCGGTCAATTTGATTTTGCAGATGGAAGAATACTATATATTAACAGAGCATTAGGACATCTTTGGCAGGTTAGATTTAATGTTCGGCCTGAAATAACGATTTTCAAACTGGAAAAAGCGTAATCAAATCAATAAAACTGTTGACAACAAGCGATTATTAAAATAACATTTATCGCAATTAGTAGATATTTCATATTATTGAAAACAATGTTTCTTGTAAAAAGCGTTGTGGGCTATTGGCCACTATGATTTATTAGCCTTTGTTAGCATTTCGTTATTTATTATAGACAACAACTGATCCAACCACAGAGTCATGAATTGCCTTTCGCTTTTTATTACTAGTTACAGTTAGTAAGGATATCCAACCCAATAACGCCTTGATGATGAATCGGATTATTGCTAAGAGAAAGGAAATATTATCTTTTTGATTGCTCTCTTTTTTGACTCTTATTCCAATTATCATATGCCCTAGGGTTCCGCCAAGCATACTTGTGAAAATAGGGTCGTATAATCCAAAAATAAATATAAACGCGGCAATTCTAATACCATCTGGGACATTATCAAAAGATGAAAATATAGATGAAACCGCAACCATTAACGCTAATAAAACCAATACATCTACAAACGCTGCTTTTATTCTGTCAATTAATTTCGGGTAATCTTGATCTATCATGATTAAGTTGTTAATATAATTGCTAACGTTCTGAATTAGCGTCCGTTTTAATGCCTTTTATTTTTTGTTAGGCATAGTTTTTCTATTCACCTCAATTCATTTATTTGCTTTTTGATATCTTCCCGGCCATTTTTCCGCCAAGCCATGCCATTGGAATATACGCGATAACGATATCTGTTGCTGCAAACCAAATTGGTCCAGGCAGCATGTAGTTAACCATAATTCCTCCTAATAAGAACAAACCACCAATGCTCAATGAAAATTTCATTTTGTGGTTCGCTGCTATCAAACCAGCAATGGCCGCACCAACCAAGGTACCTAAGGCGTGAGCCAAAAAAGGAAAAATAAAATATTCGAATTCTAAAGTGGGCATGACGGCTGCTAAAGCTTCCATATCATTAGGATCGACACCTTCTATTGGAATTAATTTATGGCCCATTTGAATAAGGCTCATATTGATAATGCTACCGCCCAACCACCCGGCTATAACGGCTAAAATATTTTTAACTATTGGATTCATAATCGTTTTTTTAAGTCATTTAGTTATGCCTAACGGGAGTCTGTGCATTTACTCCAATTTTAACCTGAAGTAAATATAAGATTCCTTTGTATTATAGTGAAGTTGTTAAAATGCTGTATGATTGCTCTGTTAGGAGCCAGGGTAGAGTTAAAAAACGCTGAAAAAGAGCAAATAATGGCATTGATTCG
>JAESSM010000036.1 GCA_016764115.1 Bacteroidia bacterium
AAAATTATTAACGGATATTGAAACCTCTATCCAATCAGGTGGTGTTGACGCAGCCAAAGAAGTATGTAGAAATACATCAGGACCAGTTGCCAGTATTTTTTACCAAGGTCTAAACAGATCACACGAAGGAGTTGATATAGTTGAAAAATCAATAATCTCCTATGGTTCAGTTCAAATGGGATTATTAGAGAGAGGTATGGTATGGCTTTCACTATTCATTTCATTGGCTCCAATGTTAGGGTTTATGGGTACAGTAATCGGTATGATCCAGGCATTCGATGCAATTGCTATCGCAGGTGATATTTCACCGGCAATTGTTGCTGATGGTATTAAGGTAGCACTTTTAACAACTGTAGCTGGACTTATTGTAGCTGTAATTCTTCAGGTATTCTACAACTATATTGTTACAAAAATTGACGGCATAGTTAACTCTATGGAAGATGCTTCTATTTCATTGGTTGATGTACTAGTAAAGCACAACCAAACTAATAACTAATTGATCTAAACTATAATTTAGTAATATGGAAGATGTATTAATTACCGGAGGGCTATATTTGAGCTATATGTTTTTAGCAGTTGCAGCCTTGGGAGCTATTGTATTCCCAATCATACAAATAGCTAAAAACCCCAAAGGTGCTATGTCCTCAATCATTGGTGTCACAGCAATTCTCATAATTTTTGGTATTAGTTATGTATTGGCATCAAATGAGGCAATATCAAAATTCGAAGCCAATTATAAAATGGTTGGAGCTGCAATTATTTCTATGTATGTATTGGGTATTGGCGCTATTGGTTCAATAGTATATGTCGAAGTATCTAAAATGTTCAAATAATAGTGATAAGAAAAAAGAAAGATAGAAGTCCGAATGAAATCAATGCAGGCTCAATGGCCGACATTGCTTTCTTGCTGTTGATATTTTTTCTTGTGACTACTACTATGGATATGGACAAGGGTATACTTATCCGACTACCACCATGGAGTGAGGAAGATCCCCCTGATGTAAAAGTCATTGATAGAAATACTTTTATAGTTTTGGTTAATGCTCGTGATGAATTACTCGTGGAAGGTGATCGCGCTGAAATAGGAGATCTAAAAGATATGGCAAAAGAATTTATAGCCAATCCATTTGACAGGGTAACATTGGCAGAAAGTCCACTAAAGGCCGTAATTTCGTTGAAAAACGATAGGGGTACTTCATATGATATGTACATTCAAATTCAGAATGAATTGAAAGCTGCATATAATGAATTAAGAGATGAAGAAGCGCTTCGGCGGTACGGTATTAAATACGCTGAGTTAGATAAGGATAGAATGAAACTCATTAAAAAGGCATATCCACAAATAATATCGGAAGCAGAACCTGAAGATGCAGGTAAACAAAGTTAAACATGGCTAAATTTAAAAAACAAAGAAGTGCAGCCAGTGCTGAGATATCAACAGCATCATTACCTGATATCATATTTATGCTTTTGTTCTTTTTTATGGTTACAACCGTAATGAAAGACACAACTCTTAAAGTTAAAATAAGGCCACCGGAAGCCACTGAAGTACAAAAACTTGAAAAAAAATCATTGGTGAGCTATATTTATTTAGGACCTCCAATGCAGGCCATTTACGGTACAGAGCCAAGGATACAACTTAATGACGCATTTGCTGAAGTAAAGGATATTCAGCCATTTATAATCTCAGAAAGGGAAAAATTGGATGAAAAATTAATTCCTTTTATGACCACATCACTAAGAGTTGATCGTAAAACAAAAATGGGTATCGTTTCAGATATCAAACAGCAGCTCAGAAAAGTTAACGCACTAAAAGTTAACTACTCCACAAAAGTAGGTTTAAGCAAAAGCTAAAATCAGTTTAATTATTTTCTGAAGAATTCCATGGTAGCATCTACTACCATTCTTGTATGTTTGGTAAGTTCCGTAGCTCCAGCAGGATGAGAAGAACCAAAAGTGTGATTAGCACCATCTATTTCCATTAGCTGTGTATTGGAATTCCATCCGTGAATTGTTTTGGCTTGTTCAACGGGAACGGATTCATCAGCAGTACCATGAAGAATTAGATAAGGAATATTAAGCTTCTTAACTCCTTCTTCAATATCCAATCTTTCTTTATTATTTTCAAAATCTTCGTATAATTGATAATAAATCGGCATTTGTTGTTCAGTTCTCTTATTCTCGATCATTACCACCCCTTTGCTTTTCCATTCCGCTAGCTTTCCATTTTCCCATAAATTCAAAAAATTACTTAATGCTGCCCATGTCACTAATTTCTTCACGCGATCATCTTCACTTGATTTTAATATAGAGATAGCACCCCCTCTACTATGACCAATCAAGTATAATCGATCCAGATCCATTTCTTCTTTATCAATGTACCCCGAAGAAGAAACCCAATCTATCACTTTTCCAAGATCATCCAGCTCTTTGGTAAAATTGTTATTTCCAAAAGCTTCTAGATCAACAAATTCGGTAGGTTTTCTAAAAGAAGTACCATTGTGAGAAAAGTTAAACTTCAGAAAGATAAAGCCATTTTCCGCAAATAACTGAGCAATAAAATTGAAATGTCCCCAATCTTTAAATCCCTTAAATCCATGCGAAAGAATTACGATAGGCTTTGGTTTCTTGTCTTTCACCAAGAATCCATCCACAATTACATAGCGGTCGTCACTTGAAGGAATAGGAATATTACCTATTATTTCCATATCGGCTTATTTTCAAATCTTTTTCCTTAACAAATATCATCTAAATATAAAAAAACCTATATAATAATGCAAAGTTAGTCCGTTTTCTGTCTGATCTTTTTATAATTAATAAACCAACTTTTGACCTTTATTCCAATAACACCCTGAAAAGCTTCCTTAAATATTGCACCGCTCATTTTTGAATGCCCCCTAGTTCTATCCGTAAAGATTATTGGTATCTCTAAGATCTTAAAACCCAATTTCCAGGTTGTGAATTTCATTTCAATTTGAAAAGCATAACCAACAAACTTGATCTTTTCTATTTGAATTGTTTGTAAAACCTCTGCTCTGTAACATTTAAATCCTTCAGTAGCATCCATTATTTTCATTCCGGTTATCCATCGAACATACACAGAGGCAAAATAAGACATTAAAACACGGCCCATTGGCCAATTTACCACATTCACCCCGGAAATATATCTTGAGCCTATTACTAAATCAGCATTTTCGTCAATACAAGCATCGTGAAGCCTAACCAAATCTTCAGGGTTATGAGAAAAATCGGCATCCATTTCAAATATGTATTGGTAATTTTTTTCTAATGCCCACTTAAACCCATGAATATATGCAGTGCCCAAGCCTTGCTTTCCGGTTCTTTCTTCCATAAAAACTCTACCGTCAAACTCAGCTATTAGCCTTTTTACAATATCCCCAGTACCATCTGGAGAACCATCATCAATTATCAGAATATCAAAATCTTTTTCCAGAGATAATACCCTTCTGATAATGTCCTCAATATTCTCCTTTTCGTTATAGGTAGGTATTATGACAAGTTTATCCGACAAAGCGTTCAATTAATTACCAAAGTCCATTTTTGATAAGCTAACAAAGATAAAAGTTTTTTAAAATCATGATGATTAAGGAACTCATCTCTTCTGAAATTTATTATCAACAACTAATACCACTTATCCACACATGAGAAAGCCTTTCGTCCCAATACATTCACGTCAATTCCCACAAATTGTGGAAAACCCCACTTTGGTTGTAGTTATAATCGAATCTAATTTTGAGAAACCAAAGGATAAAAATATCATATCCAATATATGCGACAAAACAAACTGTACTCCATTCTCTTTCTGGCTTTGTCATTTTTTATTTTTTCTTCGTCTTTTGCACAACTCACTAAAGCGGAAAAAAAACAACTCAAAAAAGAATTAAGGCAATATAGGAAATGGAAACCTATTGAGATCAAGGTACTAGCGGAAGATTTTGACGAACACATAGCAAATATAAGACAACTAGAAAGAGAAATAGACAGCCAAAAATTAGCTAAAGACTCAATCGGTCAAATGTTTTCCAGACAAAAAATAGATCTTGAAGACTGTAATACCAGATTAGCAACCGGTGAAGGCCCAGCTACTCCAGCTCCATCAACCCCTGCTACAACTACAGAACCAGCAGTTGCAACTTCGGACGATGCTCCTTCAACTCCTACACCTGTCACTTCAACTGCAGGACCAAGAAGAGAACCCAAAATGGCCACCGTTGACAAGGGTGTTGTATTCAAAGTACAATTAGGTGCATACGAATACTTTAACGTGATAAAAAAACTGAGCAATGAAGAAGGAATTATCCAGGAAGTTGATAACGGATTGTTTAAATACACTTTAGGTGCATACCGATCCGTAGGAGGTGCAAAGGACTTGCGAAATGAAGTGCGTAAACTGGGTATATCAGATGCGTGGGTGGTATCCTACATTGATGGCAAACGTGTTCATATTAGAGATGCAATGGAAGCTGCAGAAGCTCAAGCTGCTTTAGAAAATAAACAACAAGAAGAAGAAATAAAAACCATTGCCTCAGTTGATAATATTAACATTGGCATGTAAAATTTATCCCCTCGCAAGCTTTCGTGGCTGTTAGCTTTTTTAATTAGTAGTGTTTTAACTACCTTTCGAAACCCCGGCTTCCCACCGGGGTTTTTTGTGTTTTAAATAATTTTGTATAAAATCCACAAATTTCCTATCTTTGCAGCCCTAATTCGTGTATTAAAACATAGTATAATGAATGCAATCGTAGATATAGCAGGTTTTCAATTTAACATTGAAAAAGATCAGGAATTGCTTGTACAAAAGCTTGAGGCCAAAAAAGGCGATAAAGTAGTATTTGATAAGGTATTGTTAACAGACAATAAGGGTAAAATTACTGTGGGCGCCCCTTATGTAAAAGGAGCTAAAGTTAATGCAACAGTTATTGAACACCTTAAAGATGATACAATTCTCGTGTTTAAAAAGAAAAGAAGAAAAGGTTACAGAGTGAGGAACGGACACAGACAACAATTATCTAAAATTAAGATTGACAGCATTAAATAAATAATAAAATGGCACACAAAAAAGGAGCAGGTAGTTCTAACAACGGAAGAGAATCAGAAAGTAAACGTCTGGGTGTAAAGATCTTTGGTGGCCAATTAGCAACTGCCGGAAATATTATTATTAGACAAAGAGGAACCGTTCATAATGCAGGAACTGGTGTTGGAATGGGGAAAGATCATACTTTATTTGCATTAATTGACGGAAAAGTAGAGTTTAGAAAAAGAAGAAGTAATCGATCATTTGTTTCTATTATTCCTGAAATTTTTGAAGAGACAATAAAGGCTCCAAAGAAAACATCTCCAAAAACAGATAAGGCGGAAAAGGTTGAGAAAGTAACTTCAGAGAACGGTGCTGAAGAAACTGCAAAAGAAGCTGTGGTAAAAGAAGCCAAAAAATCCACTGCTAAAGCGAAGAAAGAAGAAGAACCTAAAGCTAAAGCTTCTAAAAAGGAAGATTCCCAAAAAGGAGAAAGCAAGCCTAAAGCTGAATCTAAAACTAAGAAGAAAGATCCTCCGAAAGAAGAAAAATAGATATTGCTATTCGAAATAATCAGGAATCCGCAGTCATTTGGCTGTGGATTTTTTTTGTTTTAGTCCCATTATGAACAAGAAATTTATTCTTTTCATCTTTATTTTTATCTATCT
>JAESSM010000133.1 GCA_016764115.1 Bacteroidia bacterium
CCGGTTACCATCCTCTATACCGCGATTTATAATTGATAAGGAAGGACTCTTCAATAAAATTATTGATCAGGTGAAAGTTTTATCCGGGTCCAACCCTGATATTCAATTTAAGAACCATTCTAGTTTCTCTGACAACTTTCATTTGAGTGGAGAAGACGAAGACGCCATCCGAACCTTTTTTACTGCTGATCTCATCCAATTTCTAGAAAATAATGAGATTCATCATATTGAAAGTAACGGAGAAGCTCTCATGATTTTTAAATACGTTCACATTGCCCGAACTGATGAGGTGCGGAGTATGCTCACCTTTTCGAGTAATTTATTGAGAAGTATGAATTTGTAACATAACTCTTGAAATCATTAATTGACTATTATGGAAATACTCCTGTCTCAGGATAGTTTATAACTACGCATCGTTATCAAATCAGGCTCCGTGTCTACTAACCATTACCTTGCATTTTATTGAGTCAATTACTACCAAAACATGTTTCTATTGGACTAAAATGGATGCATTTGACGTGTTTCTAATTAGGGTCTGCTGAAAAAGGGGGTTTCCGGGCGTAAACAAATGATATACAGTACATTATGTTAATAACATAGAAGGTTAAAGTTACTAAATATGCAATGATTTTCTTACTTTCATAGAAATAAGTTTGCATAATGATCAATTATATTTCAGAGCGTCAATTATCGATAGAAGAATTCAAAACTCCTTTCCAAACCTGTTTGGATGAGGACAATCGTTGGGTTAAATTAAGTAAGATTGTTCCTTGGGACACCTTTGCCGAGCTGTATATTTCGATGATGAGTTCAGAGATAGGCCGCCCGGGTCTTTCTCCGCGTATGGTGTTGGGCGCATTAATAATAAAGCACACCGAAAATTTAGATGATCGGGGAGTTATTGCAACGATTCAAGAAAATGTTTATATGCAGTTTTTTGTTGGTCTGAAGGAGTTTTCTACCAGGCCGATTTTCGATTCCTCTTTGTTTGTAGAGCTTCGCAAAAGAGTTGGAGCTAGTACCTTCGATCAATTAAATGCTGATTTGATAAAATCCATTAGTCAGAATGATGATCAGAAGCATAACTCAAAAAAAAATAATGACGATGAAGGTTCATCCCCAAAGAATAAAGGGAAACTTCAAATGGACGCTACTGTTGCTGATCAATACATTACCTATCCCACAGACAGCAACATTTTGAATTCCAGCAGGAAGGAGTGCGAAAAAATGATCGACAAGCTCTATGAGTTAAATGGCAAACAAGGCACTAAGGCTCGAACTTATCGTCGAAAAATGGACACTGAATTTTTGAATTATTCAAAGAAGAAAAATAAATCAAAGTCCACACATCGAAAAATGAACCGCAAGCTACTGGAATGTGTCAATAGAAACCTGCGGCACATAGACACCTTATTAGATGTTTTTGAGACTGATCAACGCCGTTTTCCCTTAAAGCCAAGGGAACATAAATTACTAATGGTTATCCATACGATGTATTGTCAACAAAAACAGATGTACGATGAAAAAACCAATAGCTGCAAAGATCGAATTGTAAGTATTTTTCAACCCCACGTACGACCGATTCCACGAGGCAAGGTCAATGCCAGAGTTGAATTTGGTTCAAAGTTGGGAGTGAGTCTGGATCAGGGTTTTGCCCGAATAGATACCTTGAGCTGGAACGCCTATAACGAATCAACAGATTTGATTACTCAAGTTGAGTCCTACAAAAAACTGCATGGACATTACCCTGAGTTGGTGCAGGTGGATAAATTATATGCGACGCGAGAAAACCGAAAATGGTTGAGTGAAAGATCGATACGAATAACCGCACCAGCTTTAGGGCGAACAAGCAAAGCTCAAAAGGAAGAATCATACTACACAAAAGCCAAACGTAAAGCCCAAGCAAGAGAAAGAAATCAGATCGAAGGAAAGTTCGGACAAGGAAAAAATGGCTACAACCTTAACAAGATACGGGCAACATTACAACAAACCTCAGAAAGCTGGGTGGCTGCGATCTTTTTCATAATGAACCTGATACAATATCAAAAAGTTAAAGCCTCAGACCGTATTTTTTATGCCTTGATCCAAGTTAAGGAGAATCTTGTTCGCCTGATAAACCAAATTGGCAACATGATACCCCACAAATGCCAAAATTGGTTAATCCAATCCACAGTTTTGGATGAAGTCGATGAATCCTGGCGAAATAATCAAATATTGGGAGCAGTGTAAAATGCTTTTTTCAGCAGACCCTAATTAACCACCACATCTGCTTTGCGGTTCGGTTGAATTCTGCAATATGGCATTGTAGCAATTATTAGTTGAGAGTATTTCCACGACAAATAATTGCACTAGCCAATTTCAAGGCTGCTTCATTGTCACTTTTATAAGCTATACCCCATTAAGATGTCCAACTAAACTCATACACTTAATCGTTCATTCCTATTTATTGAAGGAATTTGATTTTTGGTACGGGTTAAGTGTAATTTGTTCGAATTCAAAAGTTGCCGGTTTGGATAATTATAACGCAAACCAGCCCTTTCAAAAACGTTCTTCTGTCCATTTAATTTAAAAGAGTGTTCTGCTTTAAGGTTAAAGGAACAATTAATTTCAAGCTATAGTTTCTCCCCATGTTAAATACACCAATCCTTCCATTCGCTTGGTTTTCAGGCGCATATTTCAAACGACTTAAATGACTTTGATATGCAACATCAAACATATTGTTTGCTGAAAAAGATATAGAAAACAGCCTATTCCCTTTTTTATTTATTATGTCTGTTCCGATGCCAGCATTAAGAAGAGTGTATGCTGAAGTTGGAGTTTCCATGCCAAAGGCTGAATATACTTCAGATTGCTGAAAGGTATGTGCTAAATCCACTCTCAGATATACCTTTCTAAGTTTCTTCCCTACTTTTTTAAAGCTGGCCCTGAGCTCAGACCGTATTTTGGGAGCTGGCATAAATGGCAAATATTTAGCGCTGTCTTGTTGATTCTGTAATTCTCCCTTAACAAACGAAAAAGAGTTTTCAAAATGTAACCAGTCTAATGGGTGTGGATGGATATCGATTGCAAATTCACCACCGTATAGGTTTGCATTCCCTTGAACAAATTGAAAAGTTGGAGCGGGTTCAGATGAATCGATAATACTATCGCCTCCAAGAGTGCTATTAAGCTTTTGCAAGAATATGTAATTCTGAATAGAATTATTAAATAAAGCTAATTCAAAGGACAGGTGTTTACTATTATATAAGAGCCCTGCATCTAACTGGATGCTTGTTTCTGAATTTAACATGCTATTCCCTAATTCATAACGGAAAGTGCCTTCATGGATTCCATTTGAACCTAATTCTGCCATATTCGGCGACCTAAAGCCCCTAGAAACGTTTAGCTTTGCAGTCAGTTTTTTAGACAAACGATAGCTTGCTCCAAAACTTGCCGAGTAATTGGATAAGGTTCTATTGAAATCCTTAAACTGAACACTCGAAATTGCGGTTGGATCATCGGTAGGCTGATCATCTACATCAAGATATAGTGGCAACGAATTTATATTCCTAGCATCATAGCGAAGCCCGCCACTGACATATAATTTCTCAAATGATTTCTGTGTAAAAAGATAAATCCCTGCATCGAATAAATTGTACTCTGGAATTAAAAACTCTTCTCCTTTATTATAACTGCTTTGCGCCATTCCGTTAATGCCCAATGAGGTTAACCAATTCTTTTTTTCAGGCAACAAGTATTTTACATCATAATTAAAGGTGTTGAGTAAGAAAAATAACTCGGTAGCCTCTGAGTCGAGGGGATCAGCAAATTCCTTTCTTTTATTTTGTTGTCCAGCCATGTTAATAGAGAGCATGGAGTTTTTGAAGAAAAACTTACTGTTAGAAGCTATTCTAAGATGATTAATTCTTTGCCTTGGTATTCCTATGTTATACCCCGTTAAATCCGATTCATCCACACTTTGTTCTCCTATCGCATTGTTATTTAGGGGAACCAATTTGATGAAGTTTCCAAGTTCGTCTCGCTCACCTTTGATGAGGCCAAGTGATTGATTGAAACTACTAATATGCAACCGGGAAAACCCCCATTTCTTATTTATTCCTATAGTTCCGTTGAAATTTAATTCTTCAAAACCTGAATTATAGATTTTTCCATCGTATCG
Source organism: Bacteroidia bacterium (assembly GCA_016764115.1). Lineage (GTDB taxonomy): Bacteria > Bacteroidota > Bacteroidia > JAESSM01 > NORP286 > NORP286. Next base: position 4,160 of record JAESSM010000133.1, read on the forward strand.
ATTTTGGTAATTTCCAGCTGTCTTACTACTTATTCTGGCTAGCCAATTCACGCTTTTTATATGACCTGCATTCATTGCAGAATATCCTTGTAAGTTATTGTTAGACTGATAGTTTGCCATCATATTGCTAATAATTACACCTTGCCCGACTGGTTTAGGAGCTAAAAAATTAATTACTCCCGCCATTGCGTCCGATCCATACATTAAACTTCCAGGACCTTTAATTATTTCCACCCTCTCAACAGAAAACTCATCAATCTCGATTCCGTGTTCATCCCCCCATTGCTGTCCTTCTTGACGTATATTGTTATTCAAGACGACGACACGATTATACCCTAGCCCCCTAATTACAGGTTTTGAAATGGCACCGCCAGTTGTGATCTGAGATATTCCCGGCTTTTTTGC
>JAESSM010000117.1 GCA_016764115.1 Bacteroidia bacterium
ACATTGCCGGCTTTGTTAAAGTCGCTGATGCTATGTTAGCTCAAGGGTTGGTATAGCTCATAATAACAATCTAAAACTTTTTATAGAGTAATCCGTTAGTATGTTATTCGGATTACTCTTTTTATTTGTCTAAAATTATGCGTTTACATAAAGAAGGGAAGTCGACATTAATAATCGTTGGAATTGCAATGATAATTATTAATGGACTTCTGTGTTATAACGCAGCTTGTATAAATACTATCCAAATTATTTCAATAGGATTTTCGGTTTTTCTATTTTCTCTTTTTGTTAACTTTTTTAGAAACCCTGAAAGGATAACTAATGCCTCTACTTATGAAATTATCGCTCCCGCAGATGGTAAAGTTGTTGTAATTGAAAAAGTTGTGGAAGATGAATACTTCAATGATGAACGGCTTCAGTTGTCCATTTTTATGTCACCTTTTGATGTTCATGTAAATAGAAATCCTATTTCGGGGATAATCTCCTATTTCAAGTATCACCCTGGAAAATACCTTATGGCATTTAATCCAAAATCATCTACAGAAAATGAAAAGACAAGTATTGTCATTAAATCTGAAAATGGATTAGAAGTTTTAATGCGACAAATTGCAGGTTTCTTAGCGCGAAGGATAGTTTGTTATGTCAAGGATGGTGATACTGTGCAGCAAGGCGAAGAATATGGTTTTATTAAGTTTGGTTCCAGAATTGATCTGTTGCTTCCTGTAAATACAAAGATCCATGTTGGGTTGAAGGAAACAGTAAGGGGAGGTGAAACCGTTATCGCTGAGCTTTCTACCTAACTTTACATATGCGCAGGAATTAATAAGTCAATTTCCTTATAAGCCATATCGCAAATCTCGCTAATGTATTTATTGGTGAGGTTGGATTTGTATAAGTAGACTCCATGCCTTACGCCAGCTTTTTCCCACAACATATTTTTAATTCCGCCTGATTCTCCTATATCCAAAAGTATTGGAGTGAAAATATTGCTCAGACCATAGGATGCTGTTCTTGAAACTCTTGATGCAATATTCGGAACACAGTAATGGATTACATCATGCAATTTAAATACCGGATTTGTATGTGTAGTGACTTTGGAAGTTTCAAAACATCCCCCTTGATCGACACTCACATCAATTATTACAGAACCGGCTTTCATATTTTGAACCATAGCTTCAGTAACCACACATGGGCTTCTTCCTAGTTCAGCATGAATTGCTCCAATTACAACATCGGCAGTTTTAAGTGCTTTTTCAATTATTGCAGGATACATCACTGAAGTGAATATCCTTTCGTTGATGTCATTTTGAAGCCTCCTTAGTTTATAGATGTTGGTGTCAAAAACTTTTACATTTGCTCCTAACCCAAGGGCAGCTCTTGTAGCAAATTCGCCAACTGTTCCTGCCCCAAGTATCACAACATCAGTTGGTGGGATTCCCGAAACCCCCCCCATTAATTGTCCTTTTCCTTGGTTTTCATTACTTAAGTATTCAGCAGCAATAAGAATTGCTGTTCCGCCCGCAATTTCACTCATTGATCTTATTACTGGGAAAGTGCCATCGTCATCTTTAATATATTCATAAGCAATAGCGGTGACTTTTTTAGCTAGCAATGCCTCTATTTGTTCCTTTTTTAAAGTTGAAAGCTGAAGTGCGGAAATCAGGGTTTGTTCAACCTGCATCATTTTAATTTCCTCTAAAGATGGAGGCTCCACTTTCATGATTATATCCGCTTTAAAAACATCTTCAGGTCCATAAACAATCTGAGCGCCCTTTTCACTATAATCGTTATCAGTAAAATTGGCATTTTTACCTGCCCCTGATTCAATAGTAACCATGTGGCCATTGTTGACTAATAATCCAGCAGCTTGAGGAGTAACTGCTACTCGGTTTTCCTGGAAAGAAGTTTCTTTGGGTATTCCAATATGAAGCTGTTTGTCTCTTTTTTTGATCTCAAGCATTGCCTCCTGAGGCATGAGGCTTGCTTGCTTGGCTAATTCTGCAAATCCTTTCTTGGAGTCTTCGGCCATCCTTTTTATCTAAATTAGTAAATGAATTATTGTTCGAGTGAATAGAAGCATTATACGTGGATTTTAGTATAAAGTTATATATTGCATTGCAATTTTATACCCACTATTTTATAATGAATAAGCTACTAAAATCAATACTTATCTCTTTGGTATTATTAACTCTATTATTTAGCAATAATTCAAAGGCCTCTCATATTATTGGTGGAGAATTATTTTACAGATGTATAGATGAAGATCTTCATCTATATGAATTTGGGGTAAAGTTGTACATTGGTTGTACAGGAGCTGAGTTCGCTTATTTTGATGACCCTATTTATGTTGCGGTATATGATTCTTTAGAGAATGCTTACCCTTCATCACCCTTTTCTCCAATTGTAGAATTTTCTATGAGTTTACCTCCGACAGATACTATTGAGAATGAAACATATTCTCAATGCTATTTTTTATCTAATCCATCAGGTGTATGCATTGTAGAAGCAATATATACATCTACTAATGTTTTACCAGATAAGGTAGGCGGTTATTATATGACTTACCAACGTTGTTGTCGCAATGCGATTATTGCTAATATTGCTGATCCTGGAGGAGTAGGTGCAAGTTGGAATTTAAGTATCACAGAAGATGCTATAGCTGCATGCAATAGCTCACCTGTATTCAAAAATTATGTACCAACATTTGTATGTGTAAATGAACGATTTGAATATGATCATTCTGCTATTGATTATGACGGAGATTCTTTGGTTTATGAATTATGTGAAGCATCAACATACAATTATAACACATATGGGATTGTAGCAGATCCTTCTATTCCACTTTCATATGAATTCATAGTTCCATATGATACAGTTGCAGGCTCTAAATATAGTGGAAAATATCCAATGTATGCACCTGATGATTCTTTGAAGATTGATTCACAAACAGGAGAATTAACTGTAACATCTTCCAAAAAAGGAACCTACGTTGTTACGGTTTGTGTTTCTGAATATAGAAATGGTAAATTATTATCGACAAATAAAAGAGATTTACAATATACTGTATTCTCATGCGCAAAGGATACATTGACTATTGATTATGATTATTCTATTAGAATGGATTCGTTAACTTTTGAATTTTATGATAAATCAAGTGCAACCAATGATGTTATAGATAGCTGGCAGTGGGATTTTGGAGATGGTGATACTTCTAATATTCAAAACACAACACACACTTTTCCAGATACGGGGACTTATAATGTTTGTTTAACTGCAGGGTTATATGGTTGTATTGATTCAATTTGTAAGCAGATAAAAATTCGCACCAATGCAACTTCACTTAAAGAGTATGAAGCCAACAATTTTAATTTTGAAGTTTATCCCAACCCATTCAACAGTACGATACATGTAAGCTATCAATTGAATAAACCCACAGTTGTGAAAATAGAGTTATATGATCTTTTAGGAAGAGAATTGGAAACGTATCTTGATGATGAACAAAATAGTGGAAAGCATTCTTTACGACTTCAAATAGGTGAGGGAAGATTAGAATTTATTACCGTCTTAAAAGTAACTATTGGAGAACGTAATTATTTCACTAAGCTGATAAAAATGTAATTTCTCGGGTATTATCCATATTCTTCATCTCAATCTTTAAAGCGTCTGGTGGTAGCAAATTAATAATCTTATCTGGCCACTCAATAAAGCAATAACATCCACTGTAAAAGTATTCGTCAAGACCAATGTCTACGGCTTCTTGCTCCTTGTTAATGCGATAAAAATCCATGTGGTAAATAGATTCTTGAGTTTCATCTATTTTATATTCATTAACAATAGAATAAGTAGGACTGCTTGTATTATCATTACTTCCGAGTATTTTGCAAATTGCTTTAATGAAAGTGGTTTTCCCAACACCCATTTCTCCATAAAATAAGAATATCCGCTGGTCCGCATGTTGTTTTAATAAGGATTCAGCAGCAGTTACTAATGCAGCAACATTCTTACAAATGATGGGGTCAGACATACAAAAAATTGATTACTTGTTGGTGAGATTCACTACTGGTATCACCATTTCTTCGAGTGATATTCCACCATGTTGGAACGTGTCATTGTAGAAATTAACGTAATAATTATAGTTGTTGGGGTACACAAAGAACTTGTCTTCTTTTGCAAAAATGTATGATGAATTAATATGTGTTTGTGGTAAATAACTATTTTTTGGATTTGTTATCGACAAAACATCTTTGGGATCATATTGCATTTGTTTTCCTTGCTTGTATCTTAAATTGGAAGTAGTATTCCTATCTCCAATTACTTTTGATGGGGATGAAACTCTGATACTTCCATGATCCGTAGTGATGATCAATTTTACATTATATTCTGAAATTCTTTTTATAGTTTCTAAAAGAGGGGAGTGTTCCAACCATGATAAAGTAATTGATCGATAAGCTGCTTCATTGCTTGCTAATTCCTTGATGATCTCCATATCAGTACGTGCATGCGACAGCATATCTACAAAGTTGTAAATGATAACATTCAAGTCATTGTTCACTAAGTTGGGAATTTTATCGATCAGAGATCTTGCTTTATCAAGTTTAGTGATTTTCGTATAGCTGTGTTTGATATCAAATCCATTTCTTTTTAGTTGATCTACAAGAAATTTTTCCTCATTTAGGTTTTTACCTTCATCTGAACTTTCGTCCTGCCAAAGCTCAGGATATGTTTTTTGAATTTCAGAAGGAAGCAATCCTGAAAAGATAGAGTTCCTTGAATATTGAGTTGTAGTTGGTAGTATACTGAAATAAAGATCCTCTTTTTCAACCCTAAAATATTGAGAGACTATTGGTTGAATTACTTTCCATTGATCAAATCGTAAGTTGTCAATAAGAATGAAGAAAACAGGCTCTTCTTCATTAATTAGTGGAAATACTTTTTCTCGGAATAAATTAGGAGATAACAGAGGTTTGTTCTCCTCAGAATATCTTAGCCAATTCTGATAATTGCTTTCAATAAATTTAAAGAAAACTGTATTGGCCTCTTCTTTTTGTGACATTAGAATTGAGTTGAGATCAGGCTCTGGTAAATTCTGCAATTCTAGCTCCCAGAAGACCAACTTTTTGTATAGAGTAATCCACTCTTCATAATCCATTTTTTCATTAAAGGATAAACTAATTGAACGGAATTCTTGCTGGTAGTCTAAAGTAGTTTTTTCATTTCGAAGCCGTTTATCATCCACTACTTTTTTAATTGTTAATAAGATTTGGTTGGGGTTTACAGGCTTTATTAAGTAATCAGTAATTTTCGAACCAATAGCATCATCCATTATCTGTTCTTCTTCACTTTTGGTGATCATAATAACAGGAAGGTTGGGTTCCATGCTTTTGATGTCCGACAGTGTTTCCAGTCCTGTCAAACCAGGCATATTTTCGTCTAAAAAGATAAGATCAAACCGCTCTTCCTTACACAACTGTATCGCATCAGTCCCGTTAGTGGCGGTTATTACTTCATAACCTTTGCCATTTAGAAAATTAATGTGGGGCTTTAGAAGGTCAATTTCATCATCAGCCCATAGTATTTTTATTTCTGACATACTTGTAAAATTAATTCTATGTTTAACGGTTTGTTATGAAGTTTTCATATATGAAAGACACAAATTTAAGCTATTAATTGTATTAAGAATAAGTAGGTTTAAATAATATAATTATAATATATTGATATACAGCATGTTACATGCTTTAAAAAATTCTAATAGATACTAAATGTTACATTTAATCGTATTAGTTTTGAATATGTAAAATAGTTGGTATGGATGGGTGATTTTTATTAAGAAAATGTTACAAATAATTCGTAATTTTGCCGACTATGAAACTTACAGTACAAGAGATTTGTGATCTTGTTAAGGGATCGCTAGAGGGAGATCCAAATGCAGTGATCAATAAGGTATCAAAAATTGAGGAAGCCCAAAGCGGATCAGTAAGCTTTTTAGCCAATCCTAAGTATATTCAGCATATATATGAAACAAAGGCATCAGCCGTCATTGTAAACGATGATTTTGAGTTAGAAAACCCTATTAATACCGTACTTATACGTGTTAAAGATGCCTACCAGGCATTATCAAAATTATTGGCCCATTTTAATTCTAATGAACTAGATAAAAATGGTATAGATCAACAAGCATTTATTGATGAAACTGCACAGATAGGAGAAGATATTTATATCGGTGCTTTTAGCTATATCGGTATAAATGCCAAGATTGGTAAAAATGTTAAAATATTTCCTCAATGTTATGTTGGAGATAATGCGGTAATTGGTGATAATACAGTACTTTTTTCCGGAGTTAAAGTTTATACAAACTGTGAGGTTGGTAACAATTGCACCTTGCATGCTGCAGTTGTAATTGGTTGCGATGGTTTTGGGTTTGCACCGGTAACTAACGGGGCATTCAAAAAGGTAGCTCAAACGGGTAATGTGATTTTGGAAGATAACATTGAAATTGGAGCTAATACGACTATAGATAGAGCTACTATCGGATCAACAGTAATAAGGAAGGGTGTTAAGTTGGACAATCTTATTCAAATTGCTCATAACGTTGAAATTGGAGAGAATACAGTTATTGCTGCCCAATCGGGGATTGCAGGTTCTACCAAAATTGGCAAAAATTGCATGATTGGTGGTCAAGTGGGAATTGTAGGACATATATCCATAGCAGATAATACCAAAATAGGAGCACAATCGGGAATAAGTGGTAATGTTGATAATGAGGGTGCTGCACTTTTGGGATCGCCTGCTATTGAGATCAAAGATCACATGAAATCCTTTGTAGTATTTAAAAAATTACCAGATTTGGAGAAGAGAATTTTAGAACTGGAAAAGAACGGGAATGGAAGTAACGGCAAAGAGGATAGTAATTAAAATTAATTAATGTTATTAAACGTGAAACAACATACCATTAAGGAAGCAATAAGTATTTCAGGAGTAGGACTTCATACAGGCGAATCTGTTACAATGACTTTCAAACCTGCTGAAGAGAACTTTGGTTATCGGTTTCAACGCATTGATCTACCAGATAGTCCTATTATTAAAGCTGATATTGATAATGTAGTTGACTTGTCTCGAGGAACAACTATTGGTATCAATGGAACTCGTGTAGGCACCGTAGAACATACTCTGGCAGCTTTAGCCGGATTACAAATAGACAATGTACTAGTAGAGCTCGATGCTGCCGAAACTCCAATAATGGATGGTAGCGCCAAGCAGTTTATTGATGCCTTAACAAAAGTAGGAGTTGAAGAACAGAGTGCAGATAGAGAGTATTTTGTAGTTAAAGAGAACATTCATTATGGTGAAGATGAAAGAAAAGTAGAAATGATTGCCATGCCGTTGGATAGCTATAGGTTAACGGTTATGGTTGATTATAATTCTCCGGTACTAGGAACTCAACATGCTTCTATATCTCACATTAATGAATTTAAAGATGAGATTGCTTCGTGTCGAACTTTTTGCTTTTTACATGAATTGGAAGAATTAGTTTCTAATAACTTGATTAAGGGAGGAGACTTGAACAATGCTATTGTTGTTGTTGACAAGGTAGTGGATGAAAAGGAACTAAAATATCTCAGGGAGTTATTTAATCGACCGAATGTTAGCGTACGAAAAGAGGGTATTCTAGACAATGTTGAATTGAGATATCAGAATGAGCCGGCCAGACACAAATTACTTGATGTAGTTGGAGATTTGGCTTTAATAGGAGTGCCTTTGAAAGCACAAATAATGGCAGTTAGGCCTGGGCATGCAGCTAACATTGCTTTTGCTAAGAAAATAAAAGATTTGATAAAGAAAGAAAGATCTAAAAATCACGTTCCCAAAATTAATATCACAAAGGCCCCCATCTTTGGGATTAAGGAAATAGAAAAACTCTTACCACACCGCCCTCCGTTTTTGCTAGTTGATAAAGTAATGGAATTAAGTGATAAGCATGTGATTGGAATCAAAAACGTGACAATGAATGAACCTTTCTTTGAAGGACATTTTCCCGGTAATCCGATCATGCCTGGGGTGCTTCAAATAGAAGCTTTGGCACAATTAGGTGGGGTGTTTGTATTAAGTTCTTTACCTGATCCTGAGAATTACTGGACATATTTCATGAAAATTGATAATGTCAGGTTTAAGGATAAGGTAATACCCGGAGATACAATGGTGTTAAAATGTGAATTGATGACTCCAATAAGAAGAGGAATTTGTCTAATGAAGTGTGTTGCATATGTAGGAGACAAAATTGTAGTTGAGGGAGAATTGATGGCTCAAATAGTTAAGAAGGAAAAGGAAGAATCCAAAGAATAAAAAAAGAGACCTACTAACCAAAATGAACCAACCTTTAGCTTTCGTCCACCCCCAAGCAAAAATTGCTGCGAATGTTGTTATAGAGCCATTCGTAACAATTGAAAAGGATGTAGAAGTTGGAGACGGAACATGGATTGGTCCTAATGTTACCATAATGAATGGGGCACGGATCGGGAAAAACTGCAAGATTTTTCCAGGGGCAGTTGTTTCTGCAATTCCTCAAGATCTTAAGTTTGAAGGTGAGGAAACTATAGCTACTATTGGAGATAATGTTACTATTCGTGAATGTGTTACTATAAACAGAGGTACAAAGCATAGCAATAAAACGGTTGTAGGTAATAACACCCTGTTAATGGCATATGTTCATGTTGCACATGATAGCGTAGTTGGAGACAATTGTATTCTTGCGAATGGTGTAACATTAGCAGGCCATGTGAACATAAATGATTATGCTATTGTTGGTGGACTTTGTGCAGTGCATCAATTTGTAAATATCGGACAGCATGTAATGATATCTGGTGGCTCGTTAGTAAGAAAAGATGTACCTCCATTTACCAAGGCTGCACGTGAGCCACTATCATATGTAGGTATTAATTCCATTGGTTTAAGAAGAAGAGGTTTTTCTCCTGAATCGATCACTGAAATTCAGGAAATTTACAGGACTCTTTACTTAAAAGGTTTAAATACTTCTCAGGCAATGGAATTGGTAGAAGCTGAAATGCCTCCAACTACTGAACGGGATGAGATATTGAGTTTCTCGAGAGCTTCCGAAAGAGGTTTGATGAAAGGTTATTATCAGTAGTTAATTTCTTTCTTTCCTAAATACTCCTTTTCAATATTGGATTTTAATAACTTTGATATTAGCTAATCGGCTAATTTTTATGAGGATATCATTGCAAAATATCGGCAAACGTTTTAATCAAAATTGGATATTTAGAAACCTTTCTTATGATTTTGACTCAGGAAATAAGTATGCCATACTTGGAGCTAACGGTTCTGGGAAGACTACACTTTTACAGATAATATCCGGGTATTCTTCAGTTTCAGAAGGTGAGATGCACTATCGTAACGGTGAGTCAAAAATTGAAATAGATGATGTCTTTAAGCACATCGGTTATGCAGGTCCCTATGTCGAATTAATTGAAGATTTCACTTTAAATGAACAATTAGATTTTCACTATAAGTTTAAAGATCCAATTAATGGGATGAGTAAAAATGAAATGATAAAAAATCTAGGTTTTGATAATGAGGTAAATAAGTACATAAAAGATTTCTCATCAGGCATGAAACAACGAGTAAGGCTATCTTTAGCAATAATGGTTGATGTTCCTGTTATTTTATTAGATGAACCAACCACTAACCTTGATGAGCAGGGGGTAGTATGGTATCTTAAATTGATAGATGAATATGTGAATGACCGATTAGTTATTCTCTGTTCTAACCAGGAACGTGAGTATAGCTTCTGTGGACACCAATTGAAGATGGAAGACTTTAAATAATAATGTCTATTGTTGTCCCCTCAACTTGGGATTCAACTCAAAAGCCTTGTCAAGATATTTTTTTGCTTCCTGTTCTTCACCTCTTTGTTGATAGATAATTCCAAGGTTGAACCAACCATCAACATTATTTGGGCTTAGTTTAATTAACTTCTTCAAATAACTTATCCCTTCATCCATATTGCCAATTTCAATGTTTAATCGAGCAATATTAGAATAAGCATTTTCGTCATAAGGGTTGATCCTAATGTTCTGCTTGTAAGCGTTTATGGCTTTATCTGTTAGTCCTTTTTTCTTATAAGCATCAGCAAGATTGTAATATATCTGAGGATTATTAACATCAAGCCTTGCAGCTTTTTTTAAATTGAAGATCGCTTGGTCATATGCTTTCATTCTGTTAAAGATCACCCCAAGATTGTAATAACCATTTTTGTACAATGAATCCATAGCTACACATTTCGCTAATATTTCTACAGCTTTTTGATTTTGATTGATAATACCATAGGAAGTTCCCAAATTATAATGAGCATCCCGATATTTGGGATAGATCTCAATGGCTCTTTCCGCAGTACGTATTGCTTCTTTTACGATTTCTTCTCGAATCGCTTTGTCTTTTTCGTCTTTTGCTTTTACAACAAGCACACTGGATAAAGAATTATTCACTCTGGAACTGTTTGGACAAGTTTCAATATCTGATCTGAAAAGTGTTTCATTGTCTTTCCAGTCCATGCTTCTGCTGTAAGTTTTATAAGAAAATGCTACTAAAACAATTACAAGAGTGTATAATAGAGCCGAATTACTTTTAAGTGAAAAGTTCTTTTCAATAATATCTGCCTTCGTGAACTTAACTATAACCGCGGCCAGAACTATACAATAACCAAATGATGGTGTGAACATAAATCTTTCGGCAAGATTTGCACCAATCAACAAAAAGACATTGGAAACAATAGATACAGTAACGAAGAAGAATCCAATACCAAATCCAAGCTGACCATAAAATTCATTGTCTAATAACTTTGGTTTAAAAAACAGTTTAATTAAAAAGACAAGCAATCCTAAATAAAAAATGGCGGATAGAATTGTGTAAATATCTGTCCAATTAGTTACTGGTATTTGATTGTATGAATAGTCATGGCTCATTGAGATTGGGAATACAAGCAATAAAAAGTAACGGCCTAAGGCTTCAATTGCAGATGCTTTTTTATCCATAAAAGTTTCTGCAGTGGCGATGGTATTTGTTTAACATCAATGGATTTACCTGTAATTGTGTCTAATATGGAAGCACGAATGGTTAAATACAACAAACCCGTGATCAATAGAGGAATTATTAATGTGAAGCTTCTTTTAAGATTCAATTTTCGAATA
>JAESSM010000183.1 GCA_016764115.1 Bacteroidia bacterium
ACTGAGATCTTTAGCAGTTGCACCTTCTGATACCAGTGTCATTTATGCAGCTACGTATAATGATATTTATAGTAGGGTAAATAAAGACTCATCATGGACTAATATAACCAAAGGCCTACCGGCAAATTCTATAACGTATATAGCAGTCCATCCTGATACTGCTGATTCTGTTTGGATAACATTTTCAGGTTATAACGATACCGTAAAAGTTTATTTGTCTCCTAATGGGGGCGATAGCTGGATCAATGTTTCAGGGAGCTTACCTAATATTCCAATAAATTGCATTGTTTGTGAAAATTCGAAATACCATGATCTTTATATAGGAACAGATCTTGGAGTTTATTATACAAATGATACTTTAACGGATTGGGTCGCCTATAATAACAGGCTACCAAATGTAATTGTTAATGAATTGGAAATCCATGAAAGTTCAGGGCAGTTAAAAGCAGCTACTTATGGGCGTGGATTATGGCAAACAGACTTGGTTTCTTACAACAGGCCAATAACAGATGCTTCAATTAATGAGATTCAAGAACCATCGGGAACTTCTTGTCTTGACAGTATTGATCCCATTGTGGTACTTAGAAATTATGGAATTGACACCTTGCTTAACGCTGATATATACTATCAACTTGACAGTGATTCTGTTTTTATTTATAGTTGGTCTGGTCAATTGCCGACTGAATTAAAAGAAGAAATACAGCTACCGGGTTTGTCAGCATCACTTGGAAATCATTCATTTAAGGTTTTTGTTTCAAATCCTAATGGTGGAGTGGATGAAAATTACAGTAATGATACCTTAGTACAGATATTCACAATTACTGGGGTAATTTCTTCATTTCCTTATTATGAAGACTTTGAAAATAATGATGGGGGGTGGTTTACTGATGAAGATGATAATTTCGGTGGGCCGGCCAACAATACTTGGGAGTGGGGTATCCCAACTGGACCTGATTTGGATACAGCAAACTCAGGTCAAAAGGCTTGGGGTACAAACCTTAGTGGAGCTTATGTGAATCGAACTGCTGCATATTTGGTTAGCCCTTGCTTTGATATTTCCTTACTCCAAGAACCGGTATTTGAGTTTTTTATGGCTTTTGAAATAGAAAATAATTGGGATGCTGCATATGTAGAATATTCCGTTGACTATGGAGATAATTGGAATAAATTGGGAGATGCAAATGATCCTAATTGGTACAACAGCAGCTTGGTTGGAAATGGAAGTTCAACGGGATTGTTGTGTACAGGTGCTCAGTGGGAAGGAATTGATTCTGTATCCAAAATAATGACCAAATATTACAGGAGTTTAGCACCTGTTAAAGGTGAAAGCAATCTTTTAATAAGAATTGTGATGTCATCAGATCACTTTGTTACTTACGATGGAATGGTTGTAGATGATATCAGAATATATGATGCTGCAGATTCATCGAAATCACCACAGGCTAATTTTTCTGCAAAAGTAATTGAAGCATGTGAAAATGATTCAATTGAATTCTCAGATGAGAGTTTATTCACACCAATCTCATGGCTATGGAGTTTCCAAGGTGGTTCCCCGGGGTCTGATACTATTCAATATCCCATCATAAGCTATGATAGCTCCGGAACTTATGATGTTACTTTAATAGTATCTAATGCATTAGGAAGTGATACAATAGTAAAATCTACATATATAACAGTAAATGAAAATCCTTCGATACTAATTGGTATAACTGATGTGACTTGCTTTGGTGATACTACTGGTTATATTGATTTGAATGTTACCGGTGGAACACCCCCTTATTATTATTGGTGGTCAAATGGAAAGATATCTCAGGATCTACCTGATGTTGCAGTGGGAAATTATTATGTAACCATTAGTGATGCAAAAAATTGTAAAGTTTTGAAAAGTGCTACGGTGAACGAGCCAGATAAAATGAAAATGGTCTGGCAAAAAAAGGATATTGTTTGCAAAGATAGTGTAGGGTATATAGATGTTATTGCATCCGGTGGAACAAATATTTTTTCCTATTTGTGGTCCAATGGTGCTATAGATTCCATAAATACAGGATTGACTGCAGGTCTATATTACCTGACAATTTTAGATGGCAATAAATGTGAGTTACAGGATACCATAAGGATATTACAGCTCAATACCAATATACTTCTTTCAAAAACTGACATTGATTGCTATGAGGAGAATATTGGTTCGGCAACGGTTAAAGTATCGGACAACTCCCCACCATATTCCTATTTCTGGTCAAATTCTGATTCAGTTAGTTCTATTGACAGTTTATATTCCGGAACATACATTGTCAGCGTGATCAATTCAGATAATTGTTTGAGCATTGATAGTATTACAATTTTACAACCGGAATCTATTTTTGTAGATGTGGTTTTGGATGATATTAGTTGTAATGGATTTAATGATGGTTCCATATCAGTTAGTACTTATGGTGGTGTTTCTCCTTACATATATGCATGGTCACAAGGAGGTTCTGTTCCTGATTTATTAAATCTATTACCCGGAGACTACACCCTGACTGTAATTGACAATAATGATTGTTCAAAAAACTGGAACTATAATATTGACGAACCTGATACTATTTCTATTGTTTACTATGTTGATTCCGCTAATTATAGTATGGCTGATGGAAGTATTAATGTTTCTGTTTTTGGAGGGACTACTCCCTATTCCTATGCATGGAGTAGTAGTAGTACTGCTGCAAATTTAGACAGTGTTTATGGTGGAGTTTTTGGCTTGTTAGTAAATGATTTGAACGGATGTGAGGATAGTGTTGTAATAATTATTCCTACCTTATATCAACTTTTAATTGCTAATGCTGGTAAGGATTCAATTTATTGCATTGGAGATACAATTGTACTTGGGGCTGCTCCCAGCGCTACAGGTGGAGCCCCTCCATACAGCTATAATTGGGAAATAAAATGTTGCTCTACATTTGTCAAATTTCCTGGTCCTAGCTTAGATGACTCAACTCAATCTAATCCTGTAATAGTAAACATTCCAAAATTTGAACCTGATAGTTTTGCGTATGTACTAACTGTTACTGATAGTGTTGGTAATGTAGCAATTGATACTGTTAATTTAATGGTAGCTGGAACCTATTTTGATACATCAGCTATTTATGAGTTTTCGATATTTCAAGGTGATAGCATAAGGTTAGCAGTTAGCGCTAGCCTTGTTTACGACCCGATAACCTATCTATGGAATCCTACAGATGGATTAAGTGATTCAACAACTGGCAGACCCTGGGCAAGTCCAGATACAACAACGCTATATTCTTTGACTGAAACAGATCCCGGAGGATGTCAGTTGGTTCAAACTGCTTTAGTAACTGTTTTTGGAGTTGGTATAAAAGAAAATTTTGGAAACTTTATTGGATTGAATATCTATCCCAATCCAAATTTAGGAAAGTTTGTTTTGGAAATAGAATTACAGGGGAAAGCTGAGTTTCAAATTCAGCTAACAAGTATTAATGGACAAATAATTTATTCGGAATCCGTTGATACTTCTTTTTATAAAAAGGAGATTGATTTTTCTGGTTATGCTAAAGGGGTTTATACTTTGAAAGTTGTGAGTGATGGTGGAGTAGTTTATAGAAAGATTGTATATCAGTAACCTCAGACAAATTAAAAAATAAACCGCTCATAAGGTAACAAGGAATAGAGCTATTCAGAATAAAGTTTGATAGATATTGACTGGTAGGAAATTTAGTATATTAGCATTATCAAGTGGAGACCAGAAACCACATTAAAACGGGGCGTAACCGAAAAGCCAAAAGAGTAGGGAGCATTAAAATTTAATAAAAATGGAACAACAAAAAGTAGATATGTTTTTGATGTCAAATGGCAAGTATTTTGAAAGCCATCAAATTACATATATAAGTGACCGGCTTTCACAATTGGACGATTCTAAATTTGTTCTATTGCAATCCGTTAACCTACAAAACCCTACAATGATATTGATTGTTTCGTTATTAGGTGGCAGCCTTGGTATAGACCGATTTATGATAGGAGATACTGGTTTGGGTGTTGGGAAACTACTTACTTGTGGAGGGTTTGGAATTTGGGCAGTTGTAGACTGGTTTCTAATTATGGGAGCTACTAGAGAAAAGAATTTTGAAAAGCTGAGCCAAGTGATGGTTTAATTGATTAATTATGTCAAGGAATGGTTTATATTTCCTTATTCTTGGATTATCGTTGGCAGGGTACGTATGGATCATACTAAATGGTAATTCAACAATCCAACAAAATATTTCTGGAACAAATGTTTGTATTTTCAAAAATATAACGGGTATACCCTGCCCATCTTGTGGTACAACTCGATCTGTACTTGCAATACTTAAAGGAAATGTGATTGATTCGATCGGTCATAATCCTTTGGGACTTGTAATGGTACTTCTGCTCGCAATACTTCCAATATGGATAATTATTGATTTTGTCTTTGGGAAAAACAGCTTTCAGGTATTTTACAGATATGTTGAATTTTCCTTAAAAAGAAAATATATCGTTATACCTTCAATAGTTATTGTGTTAGTTGTTTGGTTTTTGAATATACATAGGCATTTATGATAATAAAAAAAGACTTTGGGTATGTACCGAATGACTTTGAATCGGAAAGAGCCTCAAACAGTTATTTAATGTCATTAATTGCATTAATGGTTGGATTACCTTTACCTATAGTAAATTTAATTGCAACATTAATATTCTATCTGGGCAATAGAAAATCAACTTATTTTGTTCGATGGCATTGTACGCAGGCTTTACTATCTCAACTTACTGTATTACCTTTAAACAGTGTTGGCTTTTGGTGGACATTGTCAATTGTCTTTGATAGTACCAATGTTACTAATAATTACATTGGATATATTATAACCATCATCGCTTTCAATATTACAGAGTTTATCGCTACAATTTATACTGCAATTAATACACGTAAAGGGCAACATGTAGAATGGTGGTTTTTTGGTGATTTGGCTCATTTAATTTGCAAACGTTAGAATGAAAAAAGTTCTATTTCAATTTGCAGTTCTTCTTGGAGTGCTGATTTTTGTCTGGTTTATCCTAAGTAGAATAAACTATACAGAAAAAGTTGATTTTCAAAAATTAAGCAAATCCAATGAAGAAAAAATTGGCAAGATTATTTATGAATTCATAAAAAAGAAAGACAAAGAGATTGAATCAGATAGCCTGAAGAGTATTTTGATTAAGATCAGGGACAGAATATGTAACAATAATCAAATTAATTGCAGTGAAATTAAAATTCATGTTTTAAACAATACACAAATAAATGCTTTTGCTTTACCTGATAGGCATATGGTTATTTACACTGGACTAATTGAATATTGCAAAACCCCAGAAGAATTAAGTGGTGTAATTGCACATGAGATAGCCCACATGGAAAATAATCACATAATGAAAAGAATTTCCAGAAAAATTGGGTTTGCCATTCTTATTTCCATGGCTGGAGGTGATACAAGTAATGAAATACTAAAAGAGATTGTAAATTCTATAACTTCAACAGCTTTTGACCGAGCAGAAGAAACGGAGGCTGATTCATATGCTGTAAGATATTTAGCCAAAGCAAATATAGACCCTGAGCATTTTGCAAATTTTTTATTCCGGCTTTCCCAGGAAGAACATACACTACTTGATAAACTCGAATGGATAAGTACACATCCAAATACTAAAGATAGAACTACTGAAGTTTTGAAACTAAAAAACCGTGAAGATTTTGAAATCAAACCAATAGTAGATCACGAAAAATGGGAAGCTATAAAGAAAAATATATAGGACAACAAGCTATTATTTAGACCAAAAACCTACCATTAACATTTTATGTAAAATAATAGAACAATTTGAGTTTACCTTATTGAGATCAAAGGTGAAACTGTGTTTTATTCTGGTAAGATCGTGATTACTCGTTAAGCGAAACTAAATATTTTTCTTTTCTTTATTATTGCTTTTCGTTTATCTTTGCACTCCCAAAATAATTGAGATGGATTCGGAAAAAAGAATTAAAGATCTTCTTTTAAGCTCCAAAATATCACCTGAACTTTATTTGATAACTGAAAAAGTGATCAATAAGGAAAGGATTACTTTTGATGATGGAGTTTTATTATTTGAAAAAGGGGAGTTAGGATTTCTTGGCACATTAGCTAACTACATTCGCGAATATAAACATGGTGATACCACTTATTTCAATAGGAATTTCCATATAGAACCAACCAACTTGTGTGTGTTTGATTGCAAGTTTTGTTCTTATTCGAGAATGATCAAGGAAAAAGAGGATGGTTGGGTGATGACTGAGCAGGAGATACTTGAGATCGTCAAGAGTTATCAGGATAAACCTGTTACTGAAGTCCATGTAGTAGGAGGTGTTTTGCCGCAATTAAATCTTCAGTTTTTTTGCGAATTATTAAAGAAAATAAAAACCCTTCGCCCTGAGCTTCATATTAAAGGTTATACAGCTGTAGAACTGGAGTATATGTTCAGGAAAGCTAAAGTATCAGTAAAGGAGGGACTACAAATATTAAAAGAACATGGTTTAGATTCTTTGCCCGGTGGAGGATCTGAAATTTTTCATTCAGAGATCAGAGATCAAATCTGTAAGGATAAATGCACATCGGAGGAATGGTTGGAAATCCATGAGACTGCTCACAGCTTAGGGATTCCTAGTAATGCTACAATACTATATGGCCACATTGAGAAATTTGAGCATAGAGTAGATCACATGGAGCGATTGAGGAATCTGCAGGACAAAACAGGTGGGTTTAATACTTTCATACCTCTTAAATTTAGAAATCAAGGTAACCAAATGTCTAATATCGCTGAAGGAACAACCATTGAAGATCTGAGAAACTATGCTGTCTCAAGAATTTATATGGATAATTTTGCTCATATAAAAGCTTATTGGCCGATGATCGGTAGAGATACTGCTCAATTATCATTGTCATTTGGGGTTGATGATATTGATGGTACCATTGATGATTCAACGAAAATATATTCAATGGCAGGAGCAGAAGAACAAAACCCAACGTTAACAACTCAGGAATTAGTGATCCTAATTAAACAAGCAGGAAGAAAACCGATTGAACGGGATACGGTTTACAATGAAATAATGGATTACTCTGATTTTGTTTTTGAGGATGAGGAAGTAGAACAACCCGTCTGAATAAAGTATTGAATATTGAACAAGGATTAACGATTTTAGAAATACGAATTAATAATGAATAAGTTTGATTTAGATGAACGGTTAATAGATTTTGCAGTCTTAATAATAAAAATTACTGATGTTATGCCAAAATCAAGAGCTGGCAATCATCTTTCAGGACAATTAATTCGTTCTGGTAGCTCACCTGCCCTAAATTATGGAGAAGCACAAAGTGGGGAATCACGAAAGGACTTTATTCATAAAATGAAAGTAGCTCTAAAGGAATTGAGAGAAAGTTTTGCTTGTTTGAAAATTATAGATCGCGCTAAACTGTTTAAAATAGAGGAAGATATAAAAACTGCCCTAAAGGAAAATAACGAATTAATTTCAATCTTTGTGAAAAGTGTCGAAACAGCACAAAAGAATAACAGGCTGCAAAATACTGAACAACATAATTTTTCTTAAATCAAATATCGTTAATCCTTGTTCTGAATTCAAAGTATTACAGTGTAGAAAGTTTATTATCGTTAAGTTAATTAAAATATGGAGAAGATAAGGGTAGCAGCAGTTTCATATTTAAATACTCAGCCATTTTTATACGGATTAAGAAAGGCCAAAATTTATAATATGATTGACATGTCTCTCGATATCCCATCAGAGTGTGCAAGAAAATTATTGGCTGATGAAGTTGATATTGCTTTAGTACCGATCACCGTAATACCTAAAATGAAGGAATATTATCTTGTATCCGATTTTTGTATTGGAGCGGATAAACCAGTTAAATCTGTTAAGCTTTTTAGTGAAGTTCCAATTGAACAGGTGGAAAATGTTTATTTGGACTACCAGTCAAGAACTTCTAACCTTCTGATTCAAATATTAATGCAGTTTTGGTGGAAAAAGAAAGTTACATTTATTCATGGAAAGGAAAACTATGAAAAAAATATATCCGAAAATACTGCCGGTATCATAATAGGTGATAGGGCTTTGGCTATGGCATCAAAATTCCAGTATCAATATGATCTGGCTGAAGAATGGATCAATCTCACAAAAATGCCTTTTGTTTTTGCTTCATGGGTCAGCAACAAAAAAATACCTTCCAACGTTCAAAAGGACTTTAATGAAGCATTAGCATTTGGAGTAAAGCACAAAGAGGAAGCGGTTCAGGAAGCAGTGAAGAAATTTAGTGGAAATTTTGATTTGAATGATTATTTGATGAACTGCATAAATTATCATTTAGACGAGAATAAAAAGAAATCAATGAAGTTGTTTTTTCAATATAAAAGAGAGTTGAACTGGGATGTGATACTTGAAAATGAAAGCCATTAAACTATTGCAAATTCAAAATTTAACAGAAAATGGGAACAACTAACAAACACATACTGGTACCTATTGATTTTTCAGAAGTATCATTGAATGTACTCAGGCATTCGGTCTATACTGCCAAAATTATTGGAGCAAAGATCACAATGCTTCATGTTATAGAAACCTATTCTTCTAATTCATCTATAAGCAAAGAAATTGGAGAAAATAATAATCAGGACGCAATCAAACGTGTAGTTCAAGAGAAGTTTGATGAACTTGTAGAAAAGTACAAAAATGAGGGGATTGATTTTAATATTATCATTTCCGAAGGAAAAATTTATAAAAAAATTACTGATGTTGCCGAAGAAATAGATGCTACTGGGATTTTTATGGCAACCAGTGGTGCTTCAGGATTTGAAAAAATCGTTGGCACCAATGCTTTAAAAGTTGCAAAATCCGCAAAATGTTTAGTGACTACAATTCGAGGTACAGAAGATGTAACTAAGTATGGATATAAAAATATTTTATTACCTCTAGATCTGTCAAAGGAAACCAGGGAAAAAGTTAAAGTAGCAATTGAGACTGCTCAACAGTTTGGATCAAAGATCCGGATCATTTCGGTGACCACTTCAAAAGATGAGTTTATTGTTAACAAGTTGCGTGCTCAACTAAAGCAAGTTACAGGTTTGGTTACAGAACAAGGGATTAATGCCACTTCGAAATTGGTGGAGGGTGCAAATATTGCTAAGGCTGTATTAGAATATGCGCATGAAATTGAAGCAGACAGTATATTCATTATGACTCAACAAGAACTGGGTTGGGTTGACCAAATAATTGGGTCTGCTGCACAACAGATCATGAATCATTCTGAAATTCCTATTATTAGCATTAGACCTGCAGATAGGAAAGACCTTACATCGTTTGTAAAACCGTATTAAACAGAAAGAAATCAAGCGAAGAAAGAAGTCAGACTGAGTTTATCGAAATCTGTGGCCATATTTCGATAAACTCAATATGACCATACTTTGTTTAAAGTCTTACCAACTTTGACTTTAACACTTCATTCTCAGAAGAAACCATTAAGAAGTATACACCATTTTGAAGTGAGGCTCCACTTAAAATGCAATTAGTAGAATTGTTATAAAACTGAGTCTCGATCAATCTGCCTTGCATATCGTACAAGTTGACTTGTATATTTTGAGGAATTCTGGATTTTATGATAAGGTTACCTCCAAGTGCAAATTGTTCTGAGTTTTGAATTACTAATTTTGAATTATCAAACTGTAATGCTGAATTAATTCCATCAGGTTCTTGAAGAATTCCTCTAGCAATGAATTTTTCGTAAAGCACGTCTATATTAGTTCCTCCATTAATAAGTGTGTCAGCCTGAAGCATTAATTTTGCAGCTTTTGGAAAAGAGACGTTAGCAACATAACTATACATTGCTTGGATCAACAATTTGTCAGTAGTTTTTCTTCCAAGTACTTCCCAAATTTCCATTAAAGTACTAGACCATATTTCACCGCTAGCGTGAATATCATTAGTTTTCATTCCACTAGGATAAGTCTTTGTTGTTGCTGCAGTTCTTCCATCAAAATATGGATTGTGACCATCCCAGCTAAACATATTTTCCCACTTATAAGCATTGATACTTCTTGAATAAGACACAGCTAAGTAATCGCATAACCCTTCATCTAAAGCTGATCTTTCATTTCCACTGTTTCCTCCTGGTGCCGCAGCATCTGAAATAGCATGTCCAAATTCATGAATCAGAACATCTGCATCTTCAGCATCATCCACACCACCAATTCCAAAGGTGATCTTTTTGGGAGTTTGGGGATAGTAGTAACTCACATCACCATTGTCTCCGTGAGGATCAACATGTACCTGCTCATTTAATAGATTAGTAAAACCTAAACCGTCAACTGAATCTGTAATGTAATGATGAAAAGTATTTAAGTGATAAAAAGCATTCACATCTTCAAATCCGTTTTCATCTCTCGTGTAATTGAAGCTTGGAGAGTTTTCAGTGACAGGGGAGATGTATGGAGCTCTTATATCAGTAATTTTAATATTATCGCTAACAAGGGAGTAAGTTCCGCCACTAAAGGAAGCGGTAAATGTAACTGATACCATTTCATCATTTAAAACAGAAACATAACCATCACTATAATCTTCATAAGGAGAACCATATTCTACTCCTGCTGTAGTTAAAGGGTCAGGTAAGAATACCATTCCACTCACTAGACTATCTGCAGATGCTGATCTCATTCTCAAATCCCTTTGGTATATTATTTCTCCATCAATATCTATTATGCTTTCATCATAATTTCCTGATATTTCATCGTAAACTTTTATTTTAAATGCGGGTTTAGGAATGTTTTGGTCATCAAAAACAATGATCTTTTCAATTTCTTGCTCAGTGATGTTACTGTAATTCTCACTGATAAAGGATTCAGCAACATTGTTAGTTGAGGATTTAAAACTATTAAGGGAGCTTATTGTAGGAATTTGGTTTCTGTCAGTAAAGGAATAAGAATTATCGAAAAGAGACAGTACCTCACCATTTTTCCTAATATTGATTTTTATTTGAGACCTATAAACAGGAATGCCGTTGTAGGTTTGCAGGTAGGTTAAGTGAGTTGCATAAGGACTTCGAATATTTGAAATAAGTTCAATATCATTATGAATGGATTTCAAATTCTCTAAAGAACTTACCAAATAATTTTTTGCTTCTGTTTCAAGATTTACCTTGTTAAAAGTTATTTTCGGATGAGATGATTGAACAACTCTTTTATCCAATGAATGAACAGAATTTTCATTGCTGCCAAAAACAACCGAAATCTGCAAAAATAAAATAAGTATGTAGGTAAAAAATCGCATGCTTTTATAAATACAAATACTACTCCAAAAACGCTTTAAAGGGTATGAAATTACCTGGTTTCAATAAATTCAACCTCTAAATTAGGCAATTTGTCTAGTTTTTCCAACGCAACCTGTGCCACATCTTTATTTAACGAAATAAGTAACTCACAAGATTCATCAAATTGCTTGTTTATTTGGCTTATTTTGTCCTTTGGTTGATTAATAATATTCATGACTTCGTTCATGGTTTCATATTGAAACTTCAATTTGTAAATATCTTCTTGAGATCTTGAAATAATAGTAGCATTATTAATAGCATCTTTTGCTGCATTTCGGTATGCTTCAATAAGTCCTCCAATACCTAGCTTTGTTCCTCCAAAATACCTTACAACTACAATAATAATATTGGTTAGTTCAAAGCGTTCTAGTTGCTTCAAAATTGGTTGACCTGCTGAATATTTTGGTTCATTGGCATCATTCATTCGGTAAATGCTAGCATCTGGCTTAAGTCTGTATGCATAACAATGATGCCTGGCATCATGGTATTCCTTTTGAAGTTTTTCAAGTAGATCTTTTATTTCTGATTCTGAAAATACAGGATAGGCGAGGGCTATAAATTTACTCCCTTTAGCTTTGAACAAGCCTTTAGAATGAGCAGTAATCGTTTTGTATTGGGCGTATTGCTTCATAGTTTAGAAAGCGAATTATTTCCTACCAGGACAAATGTGAACGGAAGTGATAATCAACCAATCTTTACCCCAATAAATAGTATATCATCGATTTGCTCATGATTGGCCTTCCATTTTTCGATTTCGTTGAGCAATAGGTCACCTTGTTGAGCCATATCATGACTTTGATTGGAAAGGATCAATTCTTTAACCCTTCTAGATGAAAACTTTTTATTATGGGGTCCTCCAAATTGGTCTTGATAGCCATCGCTAAATAAATAAAGTGTATCACCTTCTTCAACATCAATTTGATGATTGGTGAATTTTCGAGATACCTCATGTGATTCTCCTCCAATACCAAACCTGTCAGCTCTTATCTCAAGTAATTGAAATTCTTTATTGTTTTCAGATTGGTAAAGTTTAAACTTTTTGCCATCTATCAATTTTGAAAATCGTTTATCAATATTTTTGGCTATGAGATAAAGCGAATTGTATGCACCGGAGAATTGAACTTTTTTGTTCTTTTCATTAATGTTGCAAAGCGCAAGGTCCAATCCATCTTTAGCTTTAGAATCTTCCTTTTCTTGTCCTAGAGCTTGCCTGATCCCTAAATGGAGATTATTTAATATTTCTGAAGGTTTTGTAATTCCTTTTTCTAGAACGATTTGGTTCAATATGTCATTGCCGATCATACTCATAAAAGCACCCGGTACACCATGCCCGGTACAATCACAGGCTGCAATGATTATCCCATCATCGTTGTCAGCAAACCAATAAAAATCACCACTAACAATATCCTTGGGCTTGAACAGTACAAATGAATTGGGTAGTGTAGTTCTTATATCCCTCTGATCCGGCAATATTGCTTCTTGTATTTTTTTAGCGTAGTTTATACTATCAGTAATATCTTTATTCTTAGCAGCTATCTCATCTCTACTTTCTTCAATGATCTCTTTTTGCCTTTCAATATCATCCTTTTGTTCACTGATCTCTTTGGTTCTTTCCTGTACTATATTTTCCAATCTTAAATTCTCTGCCTTTAATTTTTTGGTGTATAGGCTAACAGTTAAAAAGATCAATCCAACTAAAGAGAAGAAATAGCTGATATAAGCCATTGCTGTACGATACCATGGAGAAAGGATAGAAAATTTGTACTGAGCCTCATCGCTAAACTGATTGTAAATATTTTTACCTCTTACTAAAAAATCGTACTTCCCTTCGGGTAGATTAGTATATTTAGCATTTGTGTTAAAGCTCAAAGTAGACCATTCCTGATCAAACCCGTCTAGTTTATATTGATACTTGTTGACATTTTCATTATCGAATGATGGCGAAGCAAACTCGATTGACAAAGAGTTTAAACTAAATGGTAATTTTATTTCGAACTGCTCAGTTTGATTGATTGCTAATGTGTTTATTCCATTTTTCGATTGAGCGGAATCAAAAAATGCACCGTTAAAAACTGTGGAATCCTTACCAACTGTTACATTTCTTATCAAAGTTGAAATTTTATAGTTGGCCCCATTGTCTAGATTAGAGTTATAGCGCACAATACCTTCACTACCACCAAACCATGTAACCCCATGTATATCAGGATAGATAGCATAAATAAACTGTTTAGGGATTCTGCTGAACGGGTTTGTTTTCCATATATAGGTTCCTTTGCTTGACAACAATGCTTCACCAATTTCTACTTTGTTGCCTTTATAAGTAAACATCCAGACATTGCCTTTAATGTCTTCAACTAATCTGGAAATTCCGACAGATCCATCCCCAAATGACTTTCCAAGAATTGTATCAGAAGTAAATTGAATATTTTTATATGAGTTATCGTCAATCTTGAACAAACCCTTTGGCGTAAAGAACTTCAGTTGACCATTTATGGTAGCGACATAATTTTCCCCAATTGGTAATCCATTTTCTGTGTTATACCTTGTTATATTTCCAATTTGTATATCATGATCTTTACCTATAATGTCTATTTTGATTATGTTCTGTTGTACTGTTCCCAGCCAAATGTTGCCATTAGCCTCTTCCTCAATAAACCTGACGTCCTCTTTTATCTCTTTATATATATTACCTTCAACCCAAGTGTCATTTGTATATTTTAAATAGGCCAGCCCATTTTCTGAAGTACCGATGTATAAAATATTTGGGCTATTAATAGATGGATGCATGACCGTTGCATTTGGGATCTTATAAATGAGTTTGGCTTTGAAATTCTCAATTCTGTATATCCCGTTATCAGTAGAAGCAAGCAACTCCTCAGAATTATCATGTTCTATAGTAACCAAATCCCATCCCTGTATTCCAATTCCTTCAATAGGTTTGAAAATATTTACTAATCCGTTTAGTTCGGTGTTCCTATCAATATAAAAGACTCCGTGATCTGTAGCAACATATAGTATGTTTTGGTGTCTTATAATTGACTCCACTGTCCCTTCCAAACCATTTTTGTCGTTAAATACAGTCAATGGAGAACTGCTTTCAGCTCTTGTTATTCCATTATTCAAAGCTATCCATAGTCCCCTTTGGTCATCTTGATATAAACACTTAACCGCTTCATCTTGTAGTCCTGCGCTTTTATTAAGTATTTGCGTTAATCTTGCCCCTTTACTTACTATCGCAACGCCACCAAACGCAGTAGCATAGGTATAATTAAGTTCGTTTAATTGAATACTGTAATAGATCTGGTTCTCTTTTAAAAAACCATCTGCCGATGAAGTAAAAGGTTCTGGAGGATCTTGTAAATTGGAAATGTAAATTCCATTGGATTTGGTTCCTATCAGGTAGTTCAGACCATCAAAGTTATTGATGGAATAAATTACATCATTGTTGAACTCTTTTTCTTCGTGAATTACTTTAACTGAACTGTTTTCAAACGTTACTAATCCAACATTTTTTTGTCTTGCGAAGAAAGTATTGTTGACTACCCATGATGGGTATAGTCCATTTTCAAATTCAAGCACTTCAAACTTCTCATGATCCCATATATATAAAGTGTTGTAGGCATTAAAATAAACTTTGTTACCTAATGTATGTGTACGCCACACATCTCCAAATTCCAGTTGTTCTTCAGTCAAATGAGGAAGAAGCGACACGTATTCCAGTTCTCCATTTTTAGTTGGTTCTAAGTACCCAAAGTCACCTTGAGTTCCCACATAAATTACTCCTGAACTGTCAATATCCAAAGAACGAACAACTGGATGATTGGGAATTTCTATCATCCTCCAAGTGCTTCCATCATATTGAAGGACTCCCATACCATTACCGAAATACACTATACCTCTTTTATCTTGTACTATTGACCAGTTTTGAGGTGCTGCCTCAAACTCTTTAGAGTATTCCTTGTGGGTGTAATTTTTAATATAGGGCACCCCTAACTGTGCCTTAATTGAACTGAGGCATATAAAAGAGAGAAAAAGGAATGCTGTTAAACGATTTGTCATCTTGAAACCAGGCTTCAAATATAATAATCCCCTATCAATCGTTATTAATCAAACCAACTAATAAACCAACCACCAAACCACTGGCAGTATTTTTGTATCCCTTTTCTATATTTTTTTAACTTTGATACCTATCATAAAATTTAGCATCATGAAGAAAATAATTATCGGTTTAGTTGCATTCATTGTCCTGTTTGTATTGGGTATCTTTTTAATTCCCATAGTCTATAAAAGTGAAATAGTTGCCATGGTCAAAGAAGAGATCAATAATAATGTGGAAGCAAAGGTTGATTTTAGTGATTTTGATGCAACATTAATAAACAACTTTCCTGACTTAACCATAGCAGTTAAAGACCTTAGAGTCGTTTGCATTGGAGATTTCGAAGGAGATACTTTAGCGAGTATTGAACTTTTTGAAATTACTGTTGATGTAATGAGTGTAATTACCGGAGATCAAATTGGAGTAAAGACAATCAAAATTGATAAGCCAAGGATCAATGCACGAATCTTGAAAAATGGTAAAGCCAATTGGGAATTAACTTCAGATGATGGAACAGCAGAAGAGGATGCCGGATCTACAGAAGAAACTAAATTCAAGGTTGCTTTAAAAAATTACGAAATGAATGATGCGGTCATCTTCTATGAAGATCAGACTATTCCATTTTCTACTAAACTTATCGGATTTACACATAAAATGACTGGAGATTTTACTCAAGATATTTTTGATCTTAAAAATAACATTGTCATTGATGCTTTGGATATGACATTTGATGGAATGAGATACATGAAGTCTGTAAAAACAGATTTTCAAGCTAACCTTGAAATGGATATGGTTAATTATAAATACACTTTTAAAGATAATAAATTACAATTGAACGATTTATTTTTAGGGTTCGATGGTTGGGTCGCAATGCCGACTGATGATATAGATATGGACATGAAATTCTTTACTAAAGAAACTTCTTTTAAGAGCTTATTGTCTATGATCCCTTCTGCGTTTACTGCTGATTTTGCTGATGTTAAAACGGGTGGGACTCTGGCATTAACAGGTTTTGTGAAAGGTAAATACTCTGAGACCAATACAGATACTACAATGCCTGGGTTTAATATTGATCTAAAAATTGCTGATGCGATGGTTAAATATCCTGACCTACCTTCATCAATTGATAATATTAACATTGAACTGAAAGTAGATAATGTTGATGGTGAACCGGACAATACGAATATCAATATTCCGAAATTTCACATTGAAATTGATGGAGATCCATTTGATATGAGGTTGGCTTTGAAAACACCGGTTTCCGATCCTGATATTGATGCTGAAATTAACGGGAGATTAGATCTTGATAAATTAACCAAGGCATATCCTCTTGAAGATGAGATGAAAGTAGGTGGTATTATAGATGCTAACCTCAGAACCTCAGGAAAAATGTCAGCAATTGATGAAGAGCGGTATGAAGATTTTAACACAGATGGGAACATTGAATTTACCAATTTGACTTATGAAGAACCGGAAATGCCATCTGTTTTGATCAAGTCGATGATCATAACATTCAATCCGAAAAATGTGAGCCTAACAAAATTTGATTCAAAATTGGGCAAAAGTGATTTCTCCGCAAATGGAACCTTGGATAACTATTTTGGATACCTACTAAGAGATGAGCCATTAAAAGGAAGTCTAAACTTGTCATCTAATTTGTTTGATGCTGACGAATGGTTAGAAGAAGAATCTGAAGATGGTGGATCTACAGGCTCAAGCCAAGTTGCTGCTGAGGATACCATTCCACTAGAAATAATCGAGATCCCAAAAAACATTGACTTCGTGATGAATGTTTCTATGAAGAAGATCCTTTATGATAATATGACCATAAATGATCTACAAGGAGCAGTAAGAGTAAAAGATCAGGTAGCAATCATGAACAACTTGAAAATGAATATGTTACAAGGCGAGGTTGTGGTGAATGGGTCATATAATACTCAGGATATTGAGATCCCAATTTTTGATTTTGACCTAAAAGTCAAGGCATGTGATATCCAGGAATCCTTCTATGCATTTAATACGGTTCAAGCAATTGTTCCAATGGGTAAATACACATCAGGTAGATACTCTACTGAAATGAGCATAAAAGGTAAACTAGATGATGAAATGATGCCTGACATGAATTCACTTGATGGGCATGGTTTGATGTTGGTAATTGACGCAGTTGTTGAAAATTTCAAGCCTTTAGTTAAAGTTTCACAGGCCTTAAAAATGAAGATGTTTGAGAAGTATGAGATAAAAAACACTAAAGTGAGTTTTACTATTGCAGATGGCAGAATGATTTTAAGCCCATTTGATATAAAAGATGGAGATAATAAATTCAATATATCCGGCAATAGTGGGTTTGATAGTACTATAGACTATTTGGTTAAAGCTGATGTGCCACGCTCAATTATTGGAGGGCAGGCAAATGCCCTTATTGATAATTTCCTTGCTTTGGGAGGAGCACAAGCTCAAAATTTGATTGGAGATAGGATTAATGTCAATATAAACATTGGTGGAACTATTGACAACCCAACAATAAAAACAGGTTTTGGAGACAATGCAAGTACTGCCAAATCAAACTTACAAGATAAAGCGAAGGATGCATTAGCAAAGAAAAAGAAAGAGTTAGAAGACAAAGTAAAGCAAGAGGCAGATAAGGCTAAAGCAAAGGCAAAAGCCGAAGCTGAGAAAGCCAAACAAAAAGCCAAGCAGGATGCGTTAAAAAAGAAAAAAGAAATAGAGGCTAAGCTAAAAGCAGAAGCAGCTAAAAGAAAAAAAGCTGCAAAAGAAAAGGCAAAGGAGGAAGCAGAGAAAGCGAAACAAAAAGCAGCCGAGGAGGCTAAGAAGAAACTCAAAGGACTGCTGAAGAATAAATAACCATATTCACATTACTATTTAACATGATTAGTAGTAATTACTATATTAGCATCGGAATTAAAATCATCAATAAATTCGAAAAACTTTTCTATGGCCAAATATGAATGGTATGATGCCAATGTTGTTGACATTCAAAATGAAACAGCTACTATTAAAAAATTCTATCTGGAATTTCCTACTATGACAAATTTTGACTTCACAGCAGGCCAGTTTGTGATGCTGGATTTGCCGATAGATCGCAAAAAAAAGACAAGAGAATATTCCATTGCATCTTGTCCGGGCACGGGAAATGTAATAGAGCTTATTATTGTACTAAATGAAGAAGGATCAGGAACTCCGTATCTTTTTGATAAAATTGAAGTTGGTTCGATTATCAAAACATCAAGTGCACTTGGAAAGTTTGTTTTACCTGCCGAGATTGATAAAGACGTTTACTTCATAAGTACCGGTGTTGGTATTGCGCCACTACGTTCTATGTGGTTGGATATGGTTAATAATGATCGCCCGCATAAAGATGTATACATGATATTTGGTACCAGACACATAACGGACATGTGCTATCCTGATGAAATGAATGAATTTGACCAACGGGATGATTTTAATTTTCTTCCTACCTTATCCAGAGAGGAATCTCCAGAATGGACGGGCAGAAAAGGGTATGTTCATGCGGTTTATGAAGAATTGATCGGAGATGGTAAAGATGCCTACTTTTATATTTGCGGATGGAGAAATATGATCTTACAGGCTCGTGATAGGCTATTGGAGATTGGTTATGACCGAAAGCAGGTTAAATATGAGCTCTACGATTAATCTCAGGAAATTCCTCCACAGGTTCAAAAATTTATTTCTTCTAATTATAATAGTTGTACCCTTATTATCTCAAGCTCAGTCAGCAGAAAAAAAGCAAAAGGAGCACGATAAAAAGATAGAACAGCAGATAGTAAACCAAGATAAGGCTCAAGAAGAAGCCTTAAAGAGGCATTACAAAATGCAAGCTCCTGAAGTTCGCAAGCGAATGCGCAAGAGTAAAAGGCAAGCCAAAAGAAACAATCACAGAACACATAAATGGTACAACAGAATATGGTATGGTCTCTTTAAGCGAAAGGTTTACTGGGACTGATAATTATTAATTGTTCATCGTTGATAGAAATATGATAATTGATCTAAGAAGCGATACTGTTACAAAACCCACTAAAGAAATGCTTGAATATATGTTTCAGGCAGAAGTAGGTGATGAGGTTTATGATGAAGATCCAACTATCGATGAGTTAGAGGAAAAAGCAGCTCAGCTGTTCGGAAAAGAGGCAGGGTTGTTTTGTCCGTCTGGAACTATGACGAATCAAATTGCTGTGAAAGCATCAACACAACCACAACAAGAAGTTATTTGTCATAAATATTCTCACATTTATAATTATGAAGGTGGTGGGCTATTCTTCAATTCAGGTGTTTCAGTAAAGCTTGTTGATGGTGATGGAGGTCGTTTTACATCCGCAGAAGTGGTCAATAATATTAATCCCGATGATGTCCATTACCCAGAGACGAAATTGGTAACAATTGAGAATACTGCTAATAGAGGTGGTGGTGCTTGTTATGATATCAAAGAAGTGGAGAAGATAAGTACCGCTTGTAAAGAGAACGATTTGCTGCTTCATTTGGATGGAGCACGAATATTTAATGCTCTTGTAGAATCTGGAGAAACAGCTAGTCAATATGGAGGACTTTGTGATAGTATTTCTATTTGTTTATCTAAAGGACTAGGCGCACCAGTAGGCTCGGTTCTGTTAGGTACCAAGGAATTTATTAAGAAGTCTAATAGAATTCGAAAAGCATTGGGTGGAGGAATGAGGCAAGCTGGTTATTTGGCGGCTGCAGGAGTTTATGCTTTAGATCATAATATAGATAGATTAAAAGACGATCACGGTCGAGCCAAAAAAATTGGTGAGATGATCAAAGAGCTTTCTTTTGCTCAGAATATTTTACCAGTTTACACGAATATGATCTTTTTTGATATGGCTGATGGATATTCTGTAGAAAAGTTTTTAGAAGAACTAGCAAAGCATGATATTAAAGCGGATCCTATGGGACCTAATCAAATTAGAATGGTTACCCATCTTGACTTTAACGATGATATGTTGGAAGAACTTGATAAGACCTTAAAGTCATTATGACGTCTATGGAAGATAAGATCATTATTGCTGTAGATGGATTTTCCTCTTGTGGAAAAAGTACTTTGGCTAAAGCTATTGCCAAAGAATTAAACTACAAGTATATCGATACAGGAGCTATGTATCGAACTGTTACTAAGTATTTCCTGGATAATAATATTGATGTTAACAACAAAGAAATTCTTCATAAGGCTTTAGAAAATATAGTTATCGATTTTGAATATAACAGCACTACAGACAATTATGATATTTGCCTTAATGGAGAAAATATAGAAAATGATATCAGGAAACTTGAAATTGCACGTAAAGTGAGTGAAGTAA
>JAESSM010000037.1 GCA_016764115.1 Bacteroidia bacterium
CTTCAGCTTGTCCAAAATCAAGATCTACACATGAAGTAGGATTACTACCAGAATAATCAGTTGATACTCTCATCCTTAAAGGAGTATCTAAAGGAGCACTGCTCGAAACTGTAAAGGTGTTTGATGGATCATAAGCATTATTTGCTGACAAGATCAATTCCGTAGAATCGTTGAAAAATCCATCATTATCATAATCTATCCAGGCACGTGTATCCTGAGAATTTGCAACAGATGTCTGAATAGATATTGTGTAATTTGATCCTTGTGTTAAGTAAGTCCTGTGTTGGCAGGCAAAATCCTGATAGCCTTCAGAACCATCAGCAGAAGTATTATTAATCGTATTCAGGTTAACATTCAAAATTCCATATCCACAACAGTTTCCAAGCGTTGCAGGAGTGCATGATGGATTATTCGGCAAACTGTCTTGCTTAACTTGAATAAAGCTATTTTTTGTAAGTGTGTCACTTCCATTCGCATTGATCGCTACAAACATCACATTGTATGTACTATCAATACTATAATTGTGTGATGGATTTTGAGTAGTATCTGTATTTCCATCTCCAAAATCCCAGAACCATGACGTAGGCACGTTTTGTGATATATCACTAAAATTCACATTCCCATCACAAGTAATGGAATCATTAACTGAAAAATCAGCTGCAGGTGGATCATTATTTACCAGAATTACTATTGAATAATCTTCTGCCTGTCCATAATCCAATAATTTACATGGGGTAGGTTCAGCACTACCTGACCAGTCTGCAGACACTCTTAACCTAAGTGGAGTATTAAGTACTGCACCGGTTGGAATTGAAACATCCTGATTAACATTTAACACTGTATTGACTGATAAAAGTAATTCAGTGGTTGTATCAAATGCTGCATCATTATTAAAATCAGCCCATACCCTAACGTGATGAGTTGAAGGATTGTCAACTGTAATTGACATATTGTAAATTTTTCCTTCAATTAAATTAGTTCCTTGTGAACATGTGTAATCCTGATAATTTTCTGAGGCATCTCCAGTTGTGCTATTTATACTACCAAATGTAAAATTGGTTATCCCAAACCCTAAACCGCCATTATCAGTTCCTGATGTACAAGAAGCCGCTATTGGCCCACCCCCAATACTAACGGTAACATAATTCGATTTGATCAAGGTATCACTGCCCCATTGGTTGGATGCAATTAAGGATATTGAATACGTAGTATCTGTGCTATAAGTATGCGTTGGACTTTGAATTGTATCCGTATTACCATCACCAAAATCCCAGAACCATGATGTTGGACTATTAGTTGAATTATCCGTAAACGTCACAATTCCATCACAACTCAAAGTTGCATCTGCAGAAAACTTGGCAACAGGCGGAATAGTATCAGGGACTATAATTACTGAGTAATCCTCAACCTGACTGTAGGTTACATCATTGCATGGAGTTGGAATAGGTTGAAAGTAGTAGTCGGCAGCAATTCTCAGTCGTAAAGGAGTATTGTAAACCGGATTACCTTGAATAATTATTGAATCCGAATGAAACTCTAAAATGTTATCCGAAGATAAAACCAATTCCGTTAATGTATCAAGAACTCCATCATTATTTAAGTCAATCCACGCTCTCACATTTTGTTCATAAGTATTGTCCGTTTGTATAGATAGCAAATATTTTTTATTGATCTGTATTGTAGTCGTATCAGTACATGTGTAGTCCTGATATCCCTCTGAGCCATCCCCTGTGGTATTGTTGATACCATTAAATGTTACATTGTAGATACCCATACTGCAACACCATCCTGTGGTGTTCGGAGCACATTCGATTGATCTGGCTCCAGAAATACTGGTAATGTCTACATAATTCGTTTTTGTAATACTATCATTTCCAAATGCATTAGAAACTCTCAATTTCACAGAATACATCCCTGGTGTTGAATATATGTACATGGGGTTTTTAGTAGTATCTGTATTTCCATCTCCAAAATCCCAAAACCATGAAGTGGGAACATTTAAGGACTGGTCTGTAAATTGCACATAACCATTGCAATTTATGGTATCAGAAGAAGAAAAATCAGCAACTGCAGGACTCGTGTTTGCCTGTATAATAATAGTATAATCTTCAAACTGTCCATATGCAGAGCTATCACAAGGCGTATAAATCCCCAACCCGCTGTAGTCACTTCCAACTCTCATTCTTAAATCGGTATTTAACACCGCATTAGAACCAATGATCATATTGCCAGAATGGAATTGTAGCGCTCCGATAGATGAAAATGATTTTTCAGAATCATCAAAAGTGCTGTCGTTGTTATAATCTATCCAGATGAATACATTTTCTGTATATGTATCATTGGTTTCAATATCAACGGAATAAGTATTTCCTTCAGTTACTGTAGTTTGAATAGTGCAACTATAATCCTGGTAACCATCAATACCATCACCTGTGGTATTATTTATGGTATTGAAAGTAAAATTATATATCCCCAACCCACAACAGTACTGAGTAGTAGGCGGAAGACAAGTTGTACCAGCCGGACAAGCAGCTTTGACCTGCGAATTTACTCCGGCAAATACTAACAAGAAAAGAAAATACCCAACATCCTTCCAAATGGCTTTCATCCAATTCATCGCCCTGGAATTTCTAATTTAAACTTTTGAAATTACGGTTTTTGTGGCGCTTTTACAAATAAAATTATTTAAGATGACTAAACAAAGAACATATTTCGGGCATTGTGGGACATTTTTCCACTAAATTATTCGGTAAATTCATAGCAACCTATTGAGGGTGAGGATGTTGAACGGGATACTTCATCCAGGTCTTTATCGATATTTATGTACATTCCTCCCGTATTTGCATCAGAACCCTGAATCAGATGATAATCTCTGACTTCTACATCTGAGTTGGAGGGGTCAACAAAGGGATCGATAAAAGAACTATTGTCATTATATATGTAAGAATCTTTAGTACTAAGGGTTTCAAGTTCGGTTCTTATGATACAATTGGTGAATGTTATAGAGTCATTTGCGGTATTTGAAGGATCAGGATCATAATCTATTTCTTCCTTTTTATTTCCATAGATGATGCAATTGGTAAAGTAAGCTCCTAAATCAGCTACACCGAATATGGCACCATTAAAACTCAGATAATTATTTAACCTTAAAAGAGGTTTTTTGTGACTTAGTATTACTGAGGAGTAATTCGCAAAAGTGCAATGCTTCAAGTCATAAATTCCACCATATTCCAATTGAGCGCAATAATCTCCACAATTGTAAATCAGGCAATTCTCTGCATCTATGCTTGAAGTAATACCCAAAATTCCAGTTGAACTAATGTTATGAATGACAGTGTTAGTCATAGTTAGTTTATATAAATTATTAGTTGACAAAGAGTCTAACCTCACTCCCACAACTCCATTTTTTATGACTGCATAGTTGATGATATTATTTATACTTTGAATTAAGAAATGAATACCATCCCATTGCCCCGGAAGGTCATCATAAAAACTTTCCAATCTGTCTGCTTGAAAAACTACAGGATTATCCAGCGTGCCATTTACAATCAACGATCCTTTAACAAAAATTCGAGAACCACTGTGAGAAAAGATCTGTGTACCCTCATCAATAGTTAATTTACAAAGTGAGTCCACAAGTACAGAATTGATTATAACATGAGGTTTTTCATTTGTCCATGTTGTATCACATGGAACTATTTCGCCTTTATGGAAAAAGGCATCCTGCCCCCAAGCAACTAATTTTACGGATTTCGATCCATCACTAGCAACAAAATTCACCGAATCAACAACAATCATAGGAATATTAGAATTATTGGGATCAATGGTAACCTCCACAAAAACAAAAATGCTGTCTTTTCCTTCTAATTCTAAATTTTTCGCTGTATTACCAGCAACTCCGTCAATGTTTAGTCTAAAGTAGGAATTGCTACCAGCACCTAAATTAATCTCTGAAATGATGATGGGGTTATTACCGGAATTATAAATCTTGAATCTTCTTGTTGCAGAACCAACAGTGGTAAAAACTGTATCAAAATAAAGAGTGTCTATTGAGAATGTGATATCGGCAGATTTAGCATCACTACTCGAAGGATCTCTTTCGCAGGAAACTAACCCTAGCAAAATGCAAAATACGCCTATTAGTCCGACAAAATTTTTCATCTTTGCAATTATGAATCGACAAAGTTAATTATTTGACTTTATTACGGTTTGAAGCATTAATTATTGTCTATAACAGCATGATCAATATCTTCAGAAAAGAGATCAATAGTTTCTTAAGTTCATTAATTGGATATGTTGTAATCGGTGTTTTTTTAATACTTACAGGCTTGTTTGTTTGGGTTTTCCCGGAAACCAATGTTATGGATTATGGATACGCAAACATTGATCCGCTGTTTATCACTGCACCATGGGTGCTTATGTTCCTGGCTCCAGCAATAACGATGAAGCTTTTCTCCGAAGAAAAGAAAACAGGAACATTGGAGATATTAACTACCAAACCCATTACTGATCTTCAAATAATTTTAGGAAAATACCTGGCAGCTTTATGCCTGATCGTGTTCGCTATTTTCCCAACACTCATCTATTTTTACAGTGTATATAATTTAGGATTTGAACCGGGCAATATTGATACGGGTGCTGCATGGGGTTCTTATATTGGATTGATATTTTTGGGTGCTGCCTTCGCATCGATTGGTATTCTCGCATCCACATTAAGCGAAAATCAAATAGTTGCCTTTATCCTAGCTGTATTTCTTTGCTTCGTTTTATATTCAGGTTTTGATTCTTTGGGTTCCATTAGTTCATTTTCAAAATTAGGTTGGTTTATTCAAGTAATCGGAATCAACTCTCATTACACTTCTATCAGCAGAGGGGTTGTTGATAGCAAAGATGTAATCTATTTCCTGAGTTTTATTTCTTTGTTTTTATTACTAACAAATTCCGTATTGAGTAGAAGAAGGTGGGGATGAAAAAGAAGCAGTTATATATTGACCTTTCTGTGGGTATACTCATTATCCTTCTTGTTAATGTGATCTCCAATAAAATTTCTACTCGTTTTGATCTTACCAAAGAAAATAGATTTACATTGTCTGATGCCTCAAAAAACCTCATATCCGAATTAGATGACATTGTTTATGTAAAGGTTTTCTTAGAAGGTGACCTTCCTTCCGGATTTAAAAGATTAAGAAATAGCATTGAAGAAACTTTAAACGAATATCGTGACATATCTAATGGAAATTTGGAATATGAGTTTATCAATCCATCAGAGAGTACCGATAAAAAAGTTCGAAATTCCATCTTCAATCAATTGGTAGAAAAAGGAATTCAACCTACCAACCTTCATTATAAAAATGAGGGAGGTACTTCCCAAAAGATCATTTTCCCCGGAGCACTGGTTTATTATAAAGGGAAGGAACTTCCAGTTCAGTTTCTTAAAAGCAAAATGGGTGAAAACTCTGAGACGATGCTGAACAATTCTGTGGAAACCGTTGAGTTCGAATTAGCCAATGCCCTTAGAAAACTTGCCAAAACCTTTAGACCAAAAATTGCTTTTACCTCTGGCCATGGAGAATTAAATGGCGTTTCTGTAGAGGATATAAAATTAACCTTAAAGGAAACTTATGATGTCGAGGAAGTAAATCTCCAGGAAAACCTACCCAACAAATTAATGGATTTTGCTGCGGTTATTATTGCCAAGCCCACTCAAAAATTCAATGAAAAGGATAAATTCAAAATTGATAATTATGTGATGCATGGTGGTAAAGTATTATGGCTTATTGACGCATTGCATGCTTCCATGGACAGCTTAAGAGACGGGAATCCCTACTTGGCTATGAATTATGAGCTAAACCTTGAAGATCAACTTTTTATATATGGTGCTAGGATAAATCCTGATATGATCAATGATCTGAAATGTACACCAATTCCAATAATTACGGGAATGGTTGGTGATCAACCTCAACAAATGCTACTTCCATGGATGTTCTTTCCTTTGGTTTCGTCAAATTCTACTCATCCAATTGTTAATAATTTAGAAGCCGTGCAATGTGAATTTGTCAATACCATTGATACAGTGGGGAAAAACAGTAGCATCAAAAAGACGTTTTTACTAAATACCTCTCAGTATACAAAAATCTTAAAATCGCCAGTCAGGATACATCTTGATATGTTAAGAAATGAGCCTGATCAAAAACAATTCAATAAACCATACAAACCGGTTGCAGTATTGCTTGAAGGAAAATTCCCTTCTGTTTTTACTAAAAGATTAGACGAAAGAACCAAGAAAATGCTTGACTCCCTTAAAATTGAATTTAAGACAGAAAGTACCCCAACAAAAATGATCGTAATTTCTGATGGAGATATCATCAAAAATGATTTCAGAAGTTCTGATGGGTTGCCTTATCCTTTGGGATTTGACAGGTTTACGAATAAAACATTCGGTAATAAGAATTTTATCCTGAATTGTATTGACTACTTATGTGATGACTCAGGAGTTATAGGAATTCGATCAAAAGAAATAACCGTAAGGTTATTAGACAAACTTCGCATTGAAAAGGAAAGAACAACATGGCAGGTCATCAACATCATAATTCCGCTAGTATTTTTAGGTTTGTTTGGAGTGTTTTACAATTACAGAAGAAAGAAAGCATTTGTTTAAACTTGAAGTAAATTGAACCGTAACTTAATATATCTAATTGTTGTAATTTCTTTAGGAGCCATAGCGTACTTCTTTGCTACCGACACCTCCAAAAACACGATCCCAAAAGAATTGCGTGATTTTGCTGTTGAAGACACCTCTTCCATTGATAAAATTTTCATGGCGGACCGTTCGGGCAAGCAAGTTTTACTAGAAAGAAAAACAGGGGGTTGGATAGTCAATCAAAAATACAAAGCGAGAAACGATGCCATTGCTTATTTACTTGGAACCATGAAACGTATAGCTGTAATGAGCCCGGTTTCAAAAACCGCCCGCGAAAATATCATCAAAGAAATGGCAACAGTATCTACTAAAGTGGAGATATATCAAAACAATAAATTACTCAAAACTTACTATGTTGGCAGTGATGTATCACAGCAACTAGGAACTTACATGCTGATTGAAGAGTCTACAAATCCCTTTGTGATGAATATTCCAGGATTTAACGGCTTTGTTTCGGTCAGGTATTTCTTAAAAGAAAATGACTGGAGGGATAAACGAATTTTTAATTACACCTCCAAAAAACTTCTTTCTGTTAAG
Source organism: Bacteroidia bacterium (assembly GCA_016764115.1). Taxonomy (GTDB): domain Bacteria; phylum Bacteroidota; class Bacteroidia; order JAESSM01; family NORP286; genus NORP286. Next base: position 7,238 of record JAESSM010000037.1, read on the forward strand.
ATAGATTATCCTGATACTACCGAGTATTCATTCCAAATTTCACACCCTGATTCGGCACATTTATGGGTAATTGCCTTGGCCGATAACGACACATTGAAAGAGCTAGACACATTACAGACCATCACTTACGTGAATAATAGTTTATGGAACATTCAATTTGAAAGTTTTAATCATCGTTTAACAGATCACCAAGTCGACTCGATAAAATCGTTAACTCCATATTGCACCATTCACGTAAAGGGAAAAGACAATACTGAAAAGTTATTGAAAATTTACCGAAAACCTGCTATTAAAAAAGAAGGTAACGAGGTTGATAACTATGGTTTACTAAGGAAATGGGACATTGACCGAATGTTTGCTGTAATACCAGGCACGGATGAATTGGTTGTGATACAAGCTTACGTGTTTGATAAGATCATGAAGAAAGTGGAGGATTTTAGGTTTAAGGAAGAGAGCGTTTAGGATCTAAATATCCCACAATTAACTTTGCCTTAGCCATACCCACAACAGCAACTATTTCTTTATCTTTCGCTTCTTTTACTTTTTTAACTGAACCGAATTTGTTCAAGAGAGCTTTAATTGTAGAATCACCAATTCCTTTTATTTCTTCCAGTTCAGATTTAAGAGAAGATTTGATCCTCCTCTTTCGGTGATGTTTTATTCCAAAACGATGAGCTTCATCGCGCAATTGTTGTATTACTTTTAAAGTTTCCGACCTCTTATCAAGCATCAATGGCAAGTCATCCCCGGGAAAATAAAGTTCTTCTAATTTTTTCGCAATTGAGATCACTTGTATGGTTTTCTCCAAGTTTAATTTTTTTAAACTCTTGATAGCTGAACTCAATTGTCCTTTTCCACCATCAATAACGATCAATTGAGGAAATTCCTGTTTTTCATCCACTAATCTCTTATACCTTCGATAAACTACTTCTTCCATTGAAGCAAAATCATCAGGACCTGTAACTGATTTGATATTGAATAACCTATAATCTCGTTTGCTGGGCTTGCCTTTCTTAAAAACTACCATTGCAGAAACTGGGTTTGTACCTTGAATATTGGAGTTATCAAAACACTCTATATGATTGGGTAAAACTTTTAATCTTAAATCGGCTTTCATTTGTTCCAGGAGCCGAGTATTCTTTTGTTCTCGATTTAATTTCTCTGAACGAGAAAATTTATCCATCATAAAATACCTGGCATTTTTAACAGATAATTCCAGAAGTTTCTTCTTGTCTCCTCGCTGAGGAACTAAGAATTTTACATCTTCATAATTGATATTTAGTTTAAAAGAAACTAAGATCTCCTTAGATTCACTTCCAAATTTTGCTCTAATATCAGTAATCGCCAATGCCAATAATTCCTCCTTAGATTCATTTAGCTTTTTCTTCAACTCCACATTGTGCGATTGAACTATAGAGCCATTAGCCACTTTAAAGAAGTTTACAAAAGCAAAGTTCTCTTTCTCCACAATAGAGAAAACATCCACATTGTGAATCTTTGGATTTACAACCACCGACCTGCTCTTATACTTTTCTAATAATTTCAATTTGTCTTTAATAGATTGAGCATACTCAAACTGATAATCTTTAGCAGCTTGAACCATCTTAACTTTAAAATATTTTATTACACTGCTGATATTTCCATTTAGTATTTGCCGAATATGCTTTATACCATCGTCATAATCAGTTTCTGACTGATGATTTTCACAAGGACCATTACAATTTCCAATCTGATATTCCAGGCAAACTTTAAATTTCCCTTTATTAATATTCTCTTCGGATAATAAAAAATTACAATTCCTTAAAGGATAAATTTTAGAGATTAGTTCTAATAATGCATTAAGCATTTTTACCGAAGCATATGGACCGTAATATTTAGAACCATCCTTAACCAATTGTCGGGTAGAAAAAACACGCGGAAACCGCTCATTCTTAACACATACAAAGGGATAACTTTTATCATCTTTAAGTTGAATATTGTATCTAGGTTGATATTTTTTGATCAAAGTATTTTCCAACAATAACGCTTCCAATTCATAATCAACAACAGTAAATTTTAC
>JAESSM010000038.1 GCA_016764115.1 Bacteroidia bacterium
AGAAAAATTAAAATGCCACCGCGTAACTGCTGAGGGTGAGTATATAGAAATTTAGCTTATTAACTGATAGTAAATAGACCAATAAAGAATTGACAAATCAACAATGATCCTGGTAGCAGATAGCGGTTCTACAAAAACTGATTGGTGTTTAATTGATGATAATTCTGAGAATAAATTCTTTGAAACAAAGGGTTTTAATCCTTACTTAAATACAGAAAAGGAAATAACTGAAGAATTAATTTCAACTTTAATATCGCAACTATCAAATACGAAAATCACCAATATTTATTTTTATGGGGCAGGATGTGCCAATGAAAAGCTTTGCAGTATTGTTGAATTTGCTTTAATAGAAGTATTTCCAGAATCACAAATCCAAGTCGAACATGATCTGTTGGGAGCAGCAAGAGCATTGTGTCAAAACGAAGCTGGAATTGCAGTAATTTTAGGTACTGGTTCAAATTCCTGTGTTTATGATGGAAAGAATATAATTCAACATATCCCCGCACTAGGATATACTTTGGGTGATGAAGGGGCAGGTTCTCAAATTGGGAAGCAATTATTAAAAGCTTATCTACATCAACAATTACCAAAGGAGCTGAATGATTCCTTTCAAGAACAATACAATTCCAATTTTTCTGAAGTAATGGAAACTATTTATAAAAAACCATTTCCAAATAGATATATGTCCTCATTTTGTCCTTTTGTGTCGCAAAATATTAGCAATCCTTTTTGTAAAGCACTAGTAAAGCGATGTTTCGAAGATTTCTTTGTTACCTACATTTCAAAATATGACAATATTCAAAGTTACACTTTCAATTGTGTTGGTTCAATTGGATATTACTTTAAGGATATATTAAAAGAAGTGGCATTGCAATTTGGAATTAAAATTGGGACAATTGTTCAAAAGCCAATGGATGGTTTGATAAAATACCATACTAAGAACTAAGAGCTACAGTGTATATTTAGACTCTTACTCCTATCACGCAAATATCATCTATTTGATCATATTCGCCTTTCCATTGTTCGATAGTCTTTTCCAAAATTTCTGCCTGCTCAGCCATTTCTTTTTGATGAACTTCCAAAAGCAAGTCTTTAAACCGAGCAGTCATGAACTTTTTATTTTTTGGTCCACCAAACTGATCAACATACCCATCAGAAAAAATATAGAAAACATCTCCCTTACTAACATCAATTTCATTATTGGTAAATTCTCTTCTTTCTTCTCTTTGCTCACCACCAATTGGAAATTTATCAGGTTTAACCTTTATCAGTTCTCCATTCTTAATTAAGAATAAAGGATTATTTGCCCCTGCATATTCCAATTTAGGCTGGTCCCCTTTTGTAATTTTACAAAGTGCTAAGTCCATTCCATCTTTTGCTCTAACATTCTGACTGCTCTGCTTCAAAGCAAACCTAACACCCTCATGCATATTATTCAATATATCAGAAGGTTTTGTAATTCCTTTTTCAATAATTGTTTGATTAAGTATTTCATTACCTATCATACTCATAAAAGCTCCCGGCACACCGTGTCCAGTACAGTCAATAGCAGTAATAACTGCTTCTTTATCATTTACTTCATTAAACCAATAGAAATCTCCACTGACAATATCCTTTGGTTTAAACAATACAAATGATTCAGGAAAAGCATTTCGAATATCAACGGTATCAGGAAGTATCGCTTCTTGAATCTTCTTCGCATAATTAATACTGTCTGTAATATCCTTGTTTTTTTGTTCGATGATTTCCTTTTGTTGAACCACCTCCACTGTCCTTTCTTTAACTTTCCTATCCAACTCATGGAGCATTTCATCTTTAGCTTTCATGGAATCCAGGAATGATTCCTTAACTTTTTTTGCTACAAATCCTGCAACTACTCCTGCCAATAAAATAATTAACCCTTTTCCAAAATGAACTCCAAATCCGATACCCAATTCTATTTCTAACAAATAAATTACTAAAAAACTATGTTGTATACCAGCTACAAGACCAGAGAACACACTTAGTCTAAAATCAAGATAAAGGGAAGAAAGAATAATAAAGATGAAGTACAATAGAATTGGTGGTGCACTGACTGCATCTGAAGCAGTAAACAACCCAAAATCGTAAATAAAAAGAATTGAAATAGTTGGAAAACTTATTTCACAGAACGTAATAAAATATATGGTCAGCTGATTGACGGTTTTCCCCTCATTCAAATATTTAAGAGAGTATTTTGACTCTATAAACTCCATGACGGCCAAAGCCATTAAAAACAAAGGGAACCATAAAGCTCTTGCCGGAAATTGATCAAAGATTGACGGAACAAAAAAATAAAACGTTGTACCACCAATCAACTGAATCCCTAAAAGGCACGTAAAAACATACCCCAATACTTTAGCCCTCAGCGAATGATTGCGTAAAATTGCCTTTTTCAACTCATGGTGAAAGTCCTTTACTTCTGATGTAGCCATTAGCTAATCTTATAGCCTTATACCAATTAATGTGATATCATCTGTTTGTTCAAACCCCTCTTTCCATTTGTCAATCGCGTCATCCAATATTTCTTTTTGTTCATTCAAATTCTTTCCATAATTTTCAATTAGCAACTCTCTGAATCTTGCTGTCATAAATTTTTTATCCTTTGCACCACCAAACTGATCTACATAACCATCAGAAAAAATGTAAAACGTATCACCCTCTTCAAGTTCAAACTTTTGATTGGTAAATTCACGTTTCTCCTCTCTTTGTTCCCCTCCTATTGGAAACTTGTCTGCTGTGATTTTCTCAAATTTGCTGTTCTGGAATAAAAACAAAGGATTATTGGCCCCAGCATACTCTACTGTAACTTTGTTGTTTTCACCCATTGTGATTGTGCACAGGGCTATGTCCATTCCATCTTTGGATTTCACATCATCAGCATCTTGTTTTAATGCAAACCTTACTCCTTCATGTAGGTTGTTCAGTATTTCGGATGGTTGATAAACACCTCTTTCCAATACAATTTTATTGAGCAGTTCATTCCCTATCATACTCATAAAAGCGCCCGGAACACCGTGCCCTGTACAGTCAACTGCCGCAATTATATATTTTTTAACGTCCAAGCCCTTTACAGAAGTAAACCAAAAAAAGTCGCCACTTACTATATCTTTTGGTTTAAACAATACAAAGGATTCAGGAAATGTCTTGCTAATCTCTGCCATTGCAGGCAAAATAGCTTCTTGAATTTTCTTTGCGTAATTAATGCTATCTGTTATGTCCTTATTCTTCTCCTCAATGATCTCATTTTTACGTTCCAGTTGTTTATTTGACTCAGCCAAAGCTAGGCGAGCTATCAACTCCTTTTTCGTTAAATTATATCGTGTATTGATCAAAACAATTGAAAAGATCATCACGGATCCGGTTAACATTCCACCATTGCTCAAAATTTCCTCTACTGATAATTTACTAAGCATTTCAAACAATATGGCATTGGTTATAAAAGTGACCACCACTATTATTATTGTATAGATAGGTTTCCAGAGCACCAACATCCCTGCACCAATAAACAAAGCGATATACGCAAAAGTATGTTGTTGAACCATAGGAATATCCATTACACTATACATGTATGCGTTTTGTAATGCAATTCCCAAAAAAGGAATAAACATTAATATTTCCGCAGATATTTTTAAAGGTTTTCTAAGAAGCAACCCTCCTAAAGTTGCCGATGCCACCACCACCCTTACAATCAAAAAATCACACCAGTATTCTGGAATAATGAAATAGTCACTGACAGCCCAAATCGGGTTCAGAACAATTGCTACCCAACATCCAATAACATGATATTTATTTTTGATGATATTAAGTTCATCTTGCCAGTTAGAACCAGAAGCTGTTTCTTTATCCATAGGTATATAGTGTAAATATAAAAAATACTTTATACCTAAATTATTAACTTTGCGACTCAATACGTATATGATTTATGAAGATTTCATTCAACTGGCTAAAGGAATACATTGATACCGATAAAAGCGCAAAAGAAGTAGCTGATATCCTTACCAACATTGGTTTGGAAGTAGAAGGGATAGAGCAATATCGATCAATTAAGGGTGGCCTGGAAGGGTTGGTTATAGGTCAAGTAATTTCTAAATCTAAACATCCCAATGCAGATAGACTTAGTCTTACAACTGTAAACATCGGTAATAGTAATGACCTAAGTATTGTATGTGGTGCCCCCAACGTTGAAGCAAATCAAAAAGTAGTAGTTGCACCTGTTGGCTGCACTTTGCATCATATAAATGGAGAATCTTTTGAGATCAAAAAGTCCAAAATAAGAGGAGAACTTTCAGAAGGAATGATCTGTGCTGAAGATGAAATTGGCATGGGAACTGATCATGATGGAATTATTGTACTGGAAAAAAAAGCAGAAGTAGGCACCTTGTTAAAAGAATATTATTCCATTCAAGAAGATATCGTTTTTGAAATTGGATTAACTCCTAATCGTGCTGACGCCACTTCTCACATTGGTGTTGCTAAAGATCTAGCTGTTGCAATAAAGTCTACAGTAAATACCCCTTCCGTAGAAGATTTCAAGGGAACAGGTGGCTGCCCAGTTAAAATTGAAGTAGAAAATAGTGATCAATGCCCAAGATATGTTGGTTTATATATCAAAGATGTAAAAGTTAGTGAGTCCCCTGATTGGTTAAAGGGCAAACTAAACTCAATAGGATTAAAACCGATCAACAACATAGTTGATACTACTAATTTTGTACTCCATGAAACGGGACAACCAATTCATGCGTTTGATGCGGTAAAAATTTCAGGAAACAAAGTAATTATTAAAACACTACCAAAAGGAATAAAGTTCACCACGCTTGATGAGGTTGAAAGAGAGTTATCTGATGAAGATCTGATGATCTGTAATGAAAAAGAAGGAATGTGTATTGCCGGTGTTTTTGGCGGAATAGAGTCGGGAGTTACTGAACAAACCACTTCTATATTCCTGGAAAGTGCTTATTTCAATCCCACATCTATCAGAAAAACATCAAAAAAACATGGTCTTCAAACTGATGCCTCTTTTAGGTTTGAGAGAGGCGCAGACCCCAATATTACCGATCATGCAGCTAAAAGAGCAGCACTTTTAATTCAGGAAATTGCTGGTGGTACAATTAGTGATATAACTGATGTTTATCCAACCCCAATTGAAAACTTTACAGTTGATTTTAGTTTAGGCCAACTAAATAAAATTGCTGGAGAAGAAATTGACAAGCAGTTTGTGTTCACCACCTTAAAAAATCTGGATATAGAAATTATTGAGGAATCTAATGAAAAGTTAAAATTATCTGTTCCTCCCAGAAAGGTTGATGTTCAACGGGAAATTGACATAATTGAGGAAATCTTACGCATATATGGATATAACAACATAAAAATACCTACAAAGCTTAATACATCTATTTCTTATGCTGAGAAGCCTGACAATCTAAAAGTCAAAAATACTATTTCAAGTATTTTAGTGGCAAATGGCTTTTACGAAACGATAAGCAGTTCTTTAACAAATCCTATCTATTCAGAACAATTGGGTAATCCTGATGAGATTATAAAAGTCCTTAATCCCTTAAGTAAGGAACTGGATACTTTAAGGCAAACTATGCTTTACAGTGGATTGGAATCTATTCGTCATAATATCAATCGCCAGGCAAATGACCTAAAGTTCTTTGAATTCGGAAAATCTTATAATAAACAAAAGAATAACTTTATTGAAACACCACATTTAGCTCTTTTTACGACAGGAAAGAAGCACAAAATAAATATTCACTCTAAAAATATAGATGGGAGTATCTACTATTTAAAAGCTTGCGTTCAAAATATCCTAAATCGTTTGGGCCTAAACTATCATGAATCTCACACTGGGAAATGCTCAATACTTAATCAATACATTAAATATCAAGACAATGAGGGAAGCACCTTAGCAAGAATTGGGCAAGTTGAGAAAAAAGCATTAAATGTATTTGATATTGATCAAACAGTATTCTATGGGGAATTGGATTGGCAGTTAATAATGGATGAACTAAAAAACAAATCTATAGAATACACACCAGTTCCTAAATTCCCTGCAGTCAGAAGAGATCTGGCATTGTTGATTGGCAAGAATATTTCTTTTGATGAAGTTCGGAAAATTGCAGTAAATATTGACAAAGAATTGGTTAAAAGCGTTGAATTATTTGATATTTATGAGGGTAAACAAATTCCTGAAGGAAAAAAATCATACGCAATAAGCATTGTTTTACAAAACACTAATAAGACGTTAACGGATGCAGAAGTTGATCAGGTTATAGATAAACTCATAAGCCGTTATTCTAAAGAAATCAATGCAGAAATAAGGTAATTATTTCTTAATGAGAGCCTTAAAATGGAATTTGCATTTAAAAATATGTTTATCTAACTTTACCTTAATTAAGGTTCTATGCAAACTTTAACTATTAAGCTTAGTAATATCCAAAAAAACATAGATCATATAGTCGATCTTAATAAGGATTATACTATCAGGAATGAACAATTGCATACAGAAAACAAGGAACTTAAAGTAGAAAATGAAACTTTTTCAGATAAACTTAAATCACTAGAAGAAGAAAATAAAAAAATAAAAATTGTTAACGCAGTTAAAGGAACAGAAAGTTCAACTGAAGTTAAACTAAAAATTAACGAGTTTGTAAGAGAAATAGACAAGTGTATTGCACTATTAAATGAGTAACGAATTAGCAACGGAAATATCAATAAAGGTCAATATTGCAGATAGGCTATACCCTCTTAAAGTGAAATTAGAGGAAGAAGAAGGGATTAGAAAGGCAGCGAAGATTATCAATGAGCAGTTAAAGGAGTTTCAAAGTAACTATGCGGTAAAGGATAAGCAGGATCTTTTATCTATGCTCGCGATAAAACTTACGACTGAGAATTTAGAATTGAAGAGTAAAGATTATATAGAGGATGAGGATTTGACCAGGATGATTGACGATATTGATATCAAGCTAAAAAGCAATTTAAATAGTCACTAGTTAGTACTAGGGCTTTCGTTCTTTTACATATTTATAAGTTGCGAAAAAGTTACCGCGATTTATTACTTGTAGTGCAAGAATTTTAAAAAACTTAACACTATTTAATTTGGGGAACAAGCTTATTGTTCGTATAACAGGCCTCAATTCCTTTCATTAGGAATTCCCTTTAGGGACAGTGGACGTTAAAAAAACAAGGCAGCCCCAGCAATGTTTATTTTTGAAGTTTTTCAAAAATAATTTGTATTACAAGAATATGTCGCGGTTTTTTTATGGGAAAAAGTTAGAATAGAAAAGATCATTGTGAATTAAATTAGAAGATTATGGAAATTTATTTAGTAGTCATAACACTTTGTTCATTAATAGTAGGAGTAGGTTTAGGATGGTTCATGGTAAAACAAGCTTCAAAAAAGCAAATTGAATCAACTAAAATTCAAACTGAAAAACTATTAAATGAATCAAAATCAGCAGCAGAAGTCCTAAAAAAGGATAAACTCCTTGAAGTCAAGGAAGAAATGTTCAAACTAAAATCTCAACACGAAAAGTCAGTTAATGAGAAAAACAAAGCTTTAAATAACAAAGAAAATAGTCTAAGAGATAAAGAAAAAAACCTATCTCATTCAGTGGAGCAAGCTCAAAGAAAAGAAAAAGAAGCAGAAACCATTAAGAACAACTTAACTGCACAAATCGAAATTGTTAACTAGAGAAAAGAGGATATTGAAAAACTTCACAAACAAAACGTGGAGCAATTGGAACAAGTTGCCGGCTTATCTGCTGATGACGCTAAGAAACAGCTGATCAATGCACTTAAGGAAGAAGCTAAAACTGAAGCATTATCAGATATTAAGGATATTGTGGCAGAAGCTAAGCTTACCGCCAATAAGGAAGCTAAGAAATTAATTATCCAATCAATACAACGAACAGCAGCCGAAACAGCAATTGAAAACACTGTTACTGTTTTTCACCTGGATAGTGATGAACTAAAAGGAAAAATTATTGGGAGAGAAGGACGAAACATCCGAGCTCTTGAGGCAGCTACCGGTTGCGAAATAATTGTAGATGATACACCAGATGCTATTCTTCTCTCAGGGTTTGATCCAGTAAGAAGGGAAACTACCAGATTAGCTCTCAACAGATTAATTCAAGATGGCCGTATTCATCCTGCAAGGATCGAAGAAGTTGTGAGCAAGACAAAAAAGCAATTAGAAGAAGAAATTGTAGAAATTGGGCAAAAAACTGTAATTGATCTTGGCATACATGGACTTCATCCAGAGCTTGTAAGAATGGTTGGCAGAATGCGTTACAGATCATCCTATGGTCAAAACTTGCTACAACATTCCAGAGAAGTCGCTAAACTATGTTCTACGATGGCTGCAGAACTTGGACTTAATGTTAAGCTGGCAAAAAGAGCTGGGCTTCTTCATGATATCGGAAAAGTACCTGAAGATGAACCAGACATGCCTCACGCTTTATTAGGAATGAAAATAGCAGAAAAGCACAAGGAACATCCTGCAGTTTGTAATGCTATTGGCGCTCACCATGACGAGGTTGAAATGAAATACTTGATCTCTCCACTAATTCAGGCTTGTGATGCCATTTCAGGGTCAAGGCCGGGAGCAAGAAGGGAAATTGTCGAATCATATATAAAACGCTTGAAGGAGTTGGAAGAACTAGCTCTCTCCTATCCAGGTGTTCAAAAAGCATTTTGTATCCAGGCAGGACGTGAATTAAGAGTAGTAGTTGGCAGTGAAGACATGGATGATAAACAATCCGAAATCTTGTCGTACGATTTGTCCCAAAAAATACAGAATGAGATGACTTACCCCGGACAAATCAAAGTTACGGTGATCAGAGAAACAAGAGCTGTATCATATGCTAAGTAATTTTACGTTATTCTTACTCGTGTATTCGTTATTCGTTTATTCGTAATATTTACATATTGCTTGATACATGGATATAGCTGTATTAATAATTTTCTTTACTTTAATTGGAGCACTAATTATTAGTAAATATCCTGCACCTTTATTATTCGGTGGTACGATATTTCTTTTTCTGTTTATTGATCAAATCTCAATTACCGATGTCTTTTCTAAGTTTACAAATGAAGCATTGCTCGTAGTAGTATTGCTATTAGTAATTTCTTCAGTAGTAGAAC
>JAESSM010000039.1 GCA_016764115.1 Bacteroidia bacterium
ATTTTCCAATACTCGCTGTAGGTGCTTCCTGAAAATCCAGGCGTAAGTGTAAATGATGTACTAGCTCCTTTCTCTAAATCTGTAGATATAGAAGTGAAATCAGCATATCCTCCGTTGTTTCCTGTTGAATTATTGATAGATCCTACAGCAACTCCGGCAATCCATTCATAACTTGCATCGTTACCTTTTGAGCTGCAATAAGAAGCAACCGGAGGATCTGATGTGGTAAATGATGCTTGTGCGGAATAGGAACTAATGTTAGTGCTTGAACACACACCTCTAACCTGCCATTCATAAGCTGTAGATGAGGACAATCCGCTGAGGCCTTTAGAGGTGGTAGTTGTAGAGGTAGTTGCCCATGTGGAAGTACCACTTTGCCGGTATCTGACATCATAATTTGAAGCTCCGGTGCTGCCCCAACTAGCAGTAGCACTGGATTCTGTGATAGATGAAGAAGTTAAACTGCCCGGAACATCACAAGGAGGATCGGCTGTTGAAAATGAATAAGATGAGGAGTAGCTGCTGGTTAAGGTGCCACAAAGACTTCTTGTCTGAAATTCATAGGTTGTTGATGCACTAAGCCCTGTTGCATTAATGGATGTACCTGTCGTATTACTTGTTGACCACGTTGAAGTTCCGCTTTTCCGTAAACGTACATCGTAACTATCTGCTCCTGTAGATGACCAACTTAAAGTTGCACTGTTATCTGTTATACTGCTTGCAGATAATCCGGATGGAATATCACAAGTAGCGGGTGCATCAATAATATTAACGGTGTAATCTTCAACTTCTCCATATGAAAATGTTTCGCATTCCGTTGGAGCGGCATTGTATTTCATAGTAACGCGCATTCTGGTTTGGCCATTGGTAGCTCCGGTGGAAACTGTAAAACTTCCGGTTACAGTAGAGCTTGACATTGAACCTGCATCGTAAACCAATTCACCTGCATCTCCAAAGTCCATATCCTGGTTATAGTCAATCCAAATTTTCCAATACTCATTATAGGTGCTACCTGAAAATCCGGGGCTTAATGAAACAGAATAGCTTTTGCCTTTTTCCAGGTCGGTAGAAATGGAAGTAAGATCAACATAACCTCCATTATTTCCGGTAGAGTTATTTATTGAACCTACTGTAACATTTGCGACCCATTCATAGGAAGCATCATTTCCTTTTGAAGCACAATAAGAGGGAGTAGTAGTTCCTCCTCCACAACCGTTGGATGTAAGCAAGCCCTGCCGACAGCCTCCAGAGCCGAATTGCGCACGCATTCTTGTCTTTTGTCCGGAAGAAAGCATATTCATACATCGATCATCTGTGTAGTCCATATAATTCATAAACATATCACTTGAGCTGCAAGTGGATCTTGGATAACTTGGACAGCCTGAGCTTTCATATTGCTGAGTTGGTGTATCACTCACATAATCATTACCACAATAAGAGTCTCCCCAAATATGTCTTAAGTTAAGCCAGTGGCCTACTTCATGAGTGGCGGTCCTTCCTTTATTAAAAGGATATTGGGCTGAACCATCTCTCCCAAAATACTTATAGTGGTTTACAACTCCGTCTGTAGCTGCAGAGCCGCTTCCCGGGAATTGTGCATATCCTAGTAGGCTGCTTCCCAGATCGCAAACCCATAGATTTAAGTATTTGCTTGTATTCCACGCATCTTTACCGCCTTTTGAATCAAATTTCACATCATCATTTTGAGTAAAGTAAGATTTTGAAGTATAAGTGCGAGTGATACCTGAAGTTGCGTTGCCGTTTGGGTCAGTTGTTGCAAGGCAAAATTCTATTTTGGTGTCTGCCGCAAGACTTGAAAAAGCCGAGGGAGTGTTAGACTTGTCAGCATTGGTTCTCCTGAAATCTTCAGTTAGTACATCAATTTGCGATTGAACTTGCGCAGTGCTGACATTTTCAGATGTAGTGTTGTAAACAACATGAACTACGACCGGAATAGAAATTATTGCTTCTGCTCTTGAATTATTGTCATAATGCTTTACAAAATGTTCGGTATGTCTTTCAATGTCATCCATTTGTTTAAGAATGCGTGGGTCTTTAGAGATCATTTTGTCTAAATGCTCCATGGTACCACAATTTCTTTTGATCTGGGTTTGACCAAAACTTGTGTTGCTTAGGAGCAGAGTAGCAGCTAGAAGAATTAATAATTTGGCACTCATTTTCTTTAATTTCTAGTAACAGGTTTAAATTTGATTGCATTTATTGTTTGGGATTATAAATATAAATGGGGGGTATAAAACAATCAAGTTTTGTTTGAACTAAAAAATCAAATTAAAATTCTTGTTCGAGATGTTGTTTTTTCAAAGTAGGATGTTTTATTGTAGGGCTAAATCATGAAGAATTATTTTTCGTTTAAGTACTAACCAGGAAATAATATTCTTATGAGTCTTTAAAAAAGAATTATATTCTGCAAAACAGAAAAGATATTTAAATATTGAATTAAAAATATATTTAGCGGTATATTATATTGTAAATTTAAGTCGATTATTTTGTAGGAAAAGGATCACAAGCAGAATTATTGTGTGTCAAGATTAATTTCGACCTTCATAATGAATATCATTATCTTTGTTACATCATGATTCCAAGTCGTTTGTCGTTAATTAGAAAATTTTATTGACATTTCTATTTGCTTCGCACTTATCAGCTTATTCCAGTAAGTGCCAAGACTCATTGGTAGTGAGAGCTTCACTTGACAGCGCCATAAATAGATCCATCAGTTACTTCAAAAACCATGAAGACATGGATATATCTACTATGTTTAATTATCACTTCCTAGCCAGGAAGTTTGATATTCCGGACTTATTTCCCACAAACTTGATCTATGAAAAATTGAATAGCGGTGGTAATATGATGATCTATGATAATGCATTGCTTTATCGACTAATTGACAAAAGCTTTACAGTTTCAAAAGAAGAGTTGGAAAAACAGTTAACCAGTACTACGCGGGAAGTTCAATTGAGATCTGTTTATTGTGATCTTTACCCAATTGATAAGAAGAAAATGATAAAAGATTTGTATGCCGAAGCAGATAAAGGAGATTATGCTCTTACACATGCTTTACTTTCTTTGCAATGGATGAAAGAAAATAATTGTTTTAAACCCGATGAAGTTGTGCAACTAGAAGAATATATAGTTGGAAAACAAGTGGAGTTATTGAATGATCACCAAGAAATGAACGATCTAACTATTGAAGCTATTGCATTTCTGCTTTACTGCAATCATCATAATCTCTTAAAGGCTAACTGGCTAGATAAAATAATATTGCTGCAACAAGAAGATGGTGGATGGAAGTGGAATTCGAGTGAATTGAATACAGCGACCCATCCTTCGATATTAGCATTATGGGCTTTATTAGAGTGGCGGGAGCCGGGTATGAATATTCCCTGGATCGAGAAGCAGTAGTTACTATCGAATTAGCTTACCAGCTTTATAGGAAACTGTTTTGATATTTTTCCCGTTTTCATCATACATTTTCTCTTTACCCTCTTTTTTACCATCAACATATTTGACTTCTACTTTCACCTGGCCATTTTCAAAATATTCTTTAATGAAGCCGTCTAGTTTACCATCCTTAAATTTTCTTTCTTTCTTGATCTTACCGCTTTTATAATAGTTGTTCCAGGAACTGTTATATTTCCCTGCTTCATAAAATCCCTCTACCATTACAACACCATTTTTATAATAGGTTTTTGATAGGCTATCAACAATTCCCATGTTGTAATATTGTTCAGATTTAACGGCCCCATTTTCATAGTATTCTCTCCATTCACCATGTTTGTCATTTTCTTTATAGGTGCCCTGGTTTTTTATTTGACCACTGGCGTAAAAGCTTCTTGATTGCCCCTCTTTTTTACCCGCCAATAAATTCACTTCTGATAGCAAAGTACTTTTCGTGTCATATTTTCTATTGATACCATTTTTTTCACCATTTACATAAGTTACGGCCTTGTATAAACTTCCATTATCTCTATAGTAGATCCAATATCCGTGCTTTAGTCCGTTTTCATAATGTTGTTCTTCGCTTTTGACACCGCTGGCATAATACCACATTGCACTACCAGTATGTTTACTATCCTTGTAATGTTGAATTCCTTTCAGTGTTCCATCTTTTCTATATCGTTTCCAGGTTCCCTGTTTTTTTCCATTCTCATCTTTGTAATTAATGGTATCGCACAAAACTTTATAGGATGGCGAGACCTTGTCCTGTGCTAAAGAAATGCTTACTCCTGAAATGGTAAAGATGAACAGCGATATAATAGATATAATGAATTTCATGATGTTGTATTTTGTATAAAACAAATAATCGTCAGATTGAGCGGAGTCGAAATCTTGTTGGTTATGTTTCGACTCCGCTCAACATGACCTTGGTCTCTAAATTTGAATTACCTGAAGGTTATCTTTAGCTACAAATATAATTATTCTCTAATAATAGGCTTAGTTGAACATTATGTAAAAAGAGTATTGCAAAGATCAATCCACTGCATATTAAAGCTTAATTATTTTTTTGACGACTGTTGTTTCATTAATAGTAAGTCGCATAATGTATAATCCTTGGTTTAAATTCTCTAAATTGTTTAAAGTGAAATTAAAATAATTGGAACTATTAAAATTGATGGATGAAGAGTTGTTTTGTGTTGGCACCAATTCCTGGTTTATATCTTTCGATATGTTGATTGATCTTGAACTTATATTTCTTCCCGATGAATCAAACATTTCAAATGATCCTACTCCTGACTCTATAGAATATCCTATAATCTTTATGGTATTTGTGAATGGATTTGGAAAGATATTAATAAGCCTATCCTTTCCATTGTTATTGGAATCAAAGATCAATAATTCATGGGCAAGGTTAAAATCGGGGATTCCAAAGCCAAGTTCATAATCAGGTGTGTAATATTGATGAGCACTTATTTCAATTATTTTTAAAATTTCCATATTTGTTTTAGATGGATTTGCCTGCCATAAACAAGCTGCCAACCCTGCAATAATTGGAGCGGAGAATGATGTTCCAGACCCGGAAGTAACTGCACCACTTCTGTTTAGTACTGTTGTTCCAGAACCCTGTGCAACAACATTTGGCTTGATGCGACCATCTGATGTTGGTCCGATGGAGCTAAAGGAAGCATACTCTTCATTTTTGTTGACCCCCCCAACAGTTAATACGCTGTCTCCATCTGCTGGAGCTGAAATATATTTCCAGGAACTTGTAGCTTCATTTCCGGCACTGTTTACTACTAAAATCCCTTTACTTGCGGCTATATCAGCTGCAATTGTTATTTTAGTAGTGTTACCGTCCATGTCTTGGTATGTGTGGTTCATAGTTGTGTCATCAAAAGTAGTATAACCCAAAGATGAATTGATTATATCAGCACCAATGCTGTCAGCATATTCCATTGCTGCTATCCAATTGTCTTCCTCAATTATTGATTCTGATTCTCCATCTTCACTTATCAATAATAAATAGTCAGCTTGCGGAGCAGTTCCAATGATTTCTCCAGGCCAATTAGAAGCCATGGTTGATAAAACGCTAGTCCCATGAGAAAACTTTGAATTGTAAACGCTGTCATTTCCAGTAACAAAATTGTAAGTGGCAATTATTTGGTTGTTGGTCATTACACTATCAAAAGCTCTTATAGTATCAACATTTTTGAAACCTGCATCCAAAACAGCAATTAGCTTTCCTTTTCCAGTGTATCCTGCTTGATGTAGCATATGACCATTAAGCATTTCAATTTGATTAAATGCCAATCCATAATCTTCATCCTTTATATCTGTAAAGTTGTGAGTTTTACCTGTTTTTTCTAGTAAATAATTCTCTGGATCTCTTTTAGAAAACCCTACGGGAGCAATTTTTTTTACAAAACAGAGGTTCAAAATGTTTAGTAGGGTAGAGGAATCCTGAACATAAATGGTAATAGCGTTAAACCATTTGGATCTATTAATTATCTGTACCCCACTACTCTTAATGCTGTCAATATATAGCATTGAAACAGGTAGGTCATTTACTTTGATAGGAATGTTTTGGTTGCTTCTTCTTGCAATTGCTCGGGGACTAAGAAATTGCCTAGGAGTGTGAATGGAATAAGAGGAACTATTTTTATCGGTAAGATGTACCCAGTACTTTTTATATTTAAAAGTATCTTGGGAAAAAGAAGATATATGAAGAAAAAATAAGCAGAAAAGCGGAAGTACTTTGACCATTTTCAACTATCAGTTTGAAAAAGTATCGACAGTCATCTTATAAATGAATCCCTTAATATATGGTGCTGATGGAGAAATATCACCTCCTTTTTCTAAGCAAATATGTTTTTTGTAAACCATGCCGACATCTTTAGCATAGATTTCTATAGAATAATCTTTGTTGGTGAGGGGCTTATCATCAACTTGTAATATTGTCACCGTTGAGTCGAAAGACTTTTTCAAAGAATCTATTCTTTTATGGATATTGGAATATTCAAAATCCCAATCACCATAACACTCAAGGTCATCACCAGAAGAATTAAAAAAACTATTTCCCTCCCAAGAATTGCTCTCAGAAAGTGGAAAGGCAAGTTTGATAAACCTCAAATTGTCTTCCACCTTTTCTGCTGTACTGGAGGTTAGTTTTGCTGTCCATGTTTTATAAATATTCCAGGAAAGGGTATCTGCAGTTCTCTTGAAGAGGTACAAAACGTAGGCAGTATCACCCTCCAAGTCAATAAAGGTAGAGTCTACTCTTTCTTTTAGCTGGTAAGAAAAAGTATCTATTGTTTCTTCGAAATCATCATATACAATAGAATCAACATTGTAAATGATCCAATTTCCGGTTTTCAAGGGAAAATAATCATAATGTAGATTTATAGTGCTAGGGTCTTTCTTGCACGAATAAAAAAGAAATACCAATATACAAGGGAAAACGAACTTTCTGAAATCCTTCATCTGAATTACAATAGGAATTGTGAGCTAAGATACAAATGAATATCTAATACTATAAACGGCAGAATTGGTGATATTATTTGCTATAATGGAAGGAAATCATTTAACTTCTATGACTAATTCATAGTCATCCTCCATTTTTGGGAGTGTCATCCAGTTCATGTTTATGATCAGATCGGTGCAATCTCCAGTTTCATCAACTTCAATTATGTATAAATACTCTTTTTTATCTGAATTTACATAAACGTTTTTATCAATTTTAACATTACATCCTTCAACAGAGGTTTTCTTAGCGATCAGCGTATAATTAGCGAAGTCAATTTCAGGTAATACATAAGTGGAACAACTTGTAAAATCGTTTTTATGAACAAGTAATTTTTGATAGGTAGAATCTTCATTTATAATATAAGTGTTGTCCATGTTATCATACCTCATACAAATTACACTTAAAGTTACTTCAGATGCATCTTTAATCTTATCAAAGCCTTTAGGGACTTTTCTACATCCAAATAATGCAAGCATAATTATAACTGCACAGACTAATGTTACGGTAATGTGACGAAATGGTAGCAAACCTGTAATCGTAGGAAGTTTAGTATTAGAAATAGTATACTGTTCTAATGATGAAAAGTTACAAGAGAAATTAATTATTTGCCTGAATAATTCCTCCACCTATTATATCATCTCCTTCATAAAATACGGCAGATTGACCCGGAGCAATGGCATTTACAGGCTTTGGAAATTTTACTTGAATATTGTCACCTTTTTGAGTAATAGTACTCATAGTTCCGGGATCGTGATAGCGAATTTTAGTTAAGACTTCCAATTCAGATTCAATACTTTGATATTTTATCAGATTTAAACCTTTTACTATCATGTTATGTTCCTGCAGCTCTTCTTTTGGTCCGATAACAACAGTGTTGTTCTCTGGAACTATCTTAGTTACATACATAGGATTACCCATGGCAATTTCCAATCCCTTTCTTTGCCCGATGGTATAAAATGGATAACCCTTATGCTTGCCAACGGTAGTTCCATCTGACAAGACAAAATCACCTCCGGCAACTTTTTCCTCTAATCCTTCAACTCTATTTTTTAGAAATCCTCTGTAATCATTTTCAGGAATAAAGCATATCTCATAGCTTTCACTTTTCTTGGCTAATTCCTTAAACCCATATTCATAAGCCATTTTACGAACTTCATCTTTCACGTATTTACCCAATGGAAATATTGTTTTTTTAAGATTTTCCTGGCTAATTCCCCACAATACATAGGATTGATCTTTATGCTGGTCTTTACCTTTTGAAATAACATACCGTCCGTTTTCTTGTCGGATATTGGCGTAATGTCCTGTAGCAATGAAATTACATTTCAAATTCTCGGCTCTCTTTAATAATGCCGTCCATTTTATGTGAGTATTACATAACACGCAAGGATTGGGAGTTCTTCCAGCAAGATATTCGCTTACAAAATCATCAATAATAGCATCTCCAAACTCACTTCGTATATCAAGAATATAATGGGGGAAACCGTAGTGTACTGCTACTTCACGTGCATCATTAATAGAATCCAAGCTACAACAACCAGTTTCTTTTTTTGATCCACCTGAAGAAGCATAATCCCATGTTTTCATAGTAATTCCGATCACTTCATAACCCTCCTCATGAAGCATTACCGCTGCCATGGTACTATCAATACCACCACTCATTGCTACTAAAACTCTTCCTTTATTGCTCATAACATCCTCTATATCAGAATAAAAGAGTGCAAATGTACGAAAAGTTGAAGAGAATAACTACGTATAAAACACGAATTATTCAAACATTCCTTCGTCTCGAACAAGCATTAGGATGGAATGCTGAGGTACAATGAAGTATTTTTCACCAGCATACTCAACTTCGAATGCCCCTTTTTGAAGAAAAATAGCAAGATCGCCTTCTCTACCTTGGAGCGGCACATATTTAACTTTCTCATCAACTTCTTTCCATGGCTCATCTATATCATCTGTTGGAAGAGGAATAGGATATCCCGGGCCTACTTTCATAATGTAACCGCTTTGAACTTGCTCTTTTTCCTGAATACCTGGAGGTAAATACAACCCTGATTTGGTTTTATCAGAATGCATTCTGGGTTTCACTAATACACGGTCTCCTACAACTATTAACTTCTCTAATTTATTATCAGCTATTTTTTCCATTTTTCATATACAATTAATGATCATGTTCAAATCCTTCTTGCTCAATAATTTTTTCCATTGGTTTTACTCCTGCACCTTCTTCAAATACCATTTTTCCTCCAAGAGTACCGGAATATCCCAAAAGAGTACAACTTAATACCAGTACCAATGTATAAAGTTTCCATTCTGAATTATTCATATTTCTTTTTCTGATGATATTCCATATAACCATAATAGTGAATAAACTTAAACACACAAAACCAAGTTTCTCATGTAATTCCATTATTTCATGAATTTCATGATTTTGAACTAAAGTATCTTCCTGTGCAAGGCCACTTAAAACAGCTAGCAGCGCTGCGATAGTTCCAACTAAAAGGTTCCAAAAGGATACATCTTTAAATATTTCTTTTTTAGAAGGAACAATAATAGATAGGACTGCAAAGACTGCGGATGTAAGTAGCAAAGCTATGGGAAAATGTACAATAAGCGGATGTATAGGCATAATCTTTTATTTAGAAATACTCAGTAAACTTTTTGAAAATATATAGCCAAGAAATACCATTGATATTGCTAGAAAATTATTTAATAGTATGTTAAGCATAACCAATTTGAATTCGCCTCCACCGAATAATGAATGTGTCTCAAGTGCGAAAGTAGAAAAAGTAGTGAAGCCACCCAAAACACCCATAAAAACAAAACCCTTGGTATTTTCTGATAAGCCATCCTGCTCATACATACCCCATATTATTCCAATTGCAAGCGTCCCAATTGCATTTATAAGTAATGTCCCTAAAGGGAAATTTCCATGATAAAATCCGGATGTTAACTGATAAGTTAAATATCGAAGTAATGAACCAATTCCTCCACCTAAAACTATCAGCAATACTTTAGTCATGTTATCGAGAATTAACTACATTCAAGAAAGCTGGCAAAGTTAGGGAATTTTTAGAAAGACAAATCAGGCATGGAAAAAACTGAAAGCGGATTGACCATACTTTCTTTTTTCTTTAAAGTTTTCAAATAGATCTAAATTAATTTTATTGCTGTGCTCGATTATCAATAATCCGGATTT
This sequence comes from Bacteroidia bacterium, assembly GCA_016764115.1. GTDB lineage: Bacteria > Bacteroidota > Bacteroidia > JAESSM01 > NORP286 > NORP286. Next base: position 10,182 of record JAESSM010000039.1, read on the forward strand.
ATTCAATAAATCATTTTGGAAGATCTGCTCAGGTAACTGGTTGATCTTCTTAAAATCATAAGGAGGGTCAGCAAATATCAAATCGTACTTGTTTTCACATCCAACAATGAATTTGAATATTTCATTTTTGGTAACTGTAACCTTAAAGTCTAACTTTTCTGCTTGTTGTTTAATATATGTACAACAATTGTAGTTAATATCAACGGCAGTAACATCAGCAGCACCTCTTGATAGAAACTCATAAGTTATGTTGCCTGTTCCTGAAAATAGATCTAAAATTTTGAGTGAGCTAAAATCATATTGGTTTTCAAGGATATTGAAAAGAGCTTCTTTGGCTTTATCGGTAGTTGGGCGAACAGGTAGATTTTTAGGTGCGTGCAATACTCTACCTTTATGTTTGCCAGCAATTATTCGCAAAGGTTGAGATTAAAGAGATTGTAATTTTGATGTGCAGGAAGGTCGTTTATCTCAAAGCAGTACTCTGCTGAATCTATTCGATTTCCAAATCCAATATTTCTGACATATTTAGTCGCTATTTTATATAGCTCAGAAGTTTTTTCCAGGGAACCAACTATCTCTAAATCTATGGTCTCAGGATTTAATTCCAATTCATCACACACAAATAAAACATAATAGATGAAATCTTCCTTTGAATAATATTGAAAAGTATTATATAAATGAAGTTTTTTGCCTTCAATTAAAAGAACTTCAAACTGGTTAGGATGAACATTTACAATTAGTTTCTTTGTTGTTAGATTTTTGTTTTGCGAAAGCACTCCTTCAATTAAAGGAGTGGAGTAATGAAATAATTGAAAATTTTGAAAGTATTTATTGAGCATATTGCCAAAGTCCCGATGTATGGTGTATACATTCATAGAATCTAATCCTTGGATAATATCATGACGAGCTGTTTCCTCCTTGTCAATATGATGATTGAATTTTAAGTAAGACGATAGTTTACTTTCATCAAAAAGTGGGGCAGGTACAAGTGTATTTTTGGAAGTCACATAAGAACATTTAACTCTTCTGAATTTGTTCTTCAGATTTGGGTCTTGATCAATAACATCTTTTAAATAATCGTTGATCAAGTTAGGCTCAATTAATTCCTGAAAATCATATTTATAAAGTGCAATAAACTTATTACGTTTCTTGTCTAGTATTGCGTAGCTTAAACCATTAAGGCCAAGTTGTATTAATAGATTATAATTTTCGGAATCAGCTTTACTAAAAGATTTATCGAGGATCTTTAGTGAGGTGTGTACTTTATTCCCAATTGCCTGCATAAGTTGCTTCGCTCATGGAGCCTACATGAAGGTCATCTGATTTTCTGTAATGACGAGGGTCTAATCCTTCTAAAATAACAGTGTTTGATGCGCTTGCTAAAAATACTGGAAATGGAACATTACCTTTCCTTATTTGCCCGGCATCTAACTCAAAGCGAGCATTTTTTGAATAAGGGACATAACATAATGAATCTACTGGATAATATTTATCAAAAAGAGAAGTAAGCACGGGTTGATATGAAGTGTCTTTGATTAAGATAGTTGTCGTATCATCAATAATATTGCTGTTTATCTTAATAATAGGCATTGAGTCATTTTTTACAAAAGCGATCAATGAATCAAAGCTGTTGGTAAATTTATCATGAACAGTTTTATAAGCCATTTCTGCTGTTCTGATATCCTTAAGGTTTTGAACAACTGCTGCATAGCGTACTTCCTTTGCAGCCATGAAATCTATTGGGTCTTTAATTATTTGGACCAAATAATATCCTAAGCCAATAATTACAAGTGTTAAAACTATTGATATTACTTTCTTTTGCCCCATTATTTATCAGAATTTGTAATTTGTGCAAACTTACAATTTATTTTCAAAAATTTAATAAAATCAAAAGGTCGGCTTATCAAGAATGACCCCTGAAAGAGAAGCAAAACTTAGGAAGGTTGTAAAAAATCGTCAATTAGATTTAACTGTTGTGATGGAACATGTGGATGATCCACACAACATATCTGCGGTTTTAAGAACTTGCGATGCCATTGGAATTCATGAAGTTCAGATCATTGATAAGTCAGAACCCGAAGAAATAAAGATGGGAAAGAGAAGCGCTGCGAGTGCTTTAAAATGGGTTGAATTGAATTACTTTCAAGATGCAGATTCTTGCATAGAACGGTTAAAAAGTAATGGGTTTCAAATTTATTCAACACATTTATCTTCGAAATCAAGTTCATTATTCGATCTTGACCTAACCCAAAGGATAGCTTTGGTATTTGGAAATGAAAAGGAAGGAGTGTCTGAAGAAATGCTGAAAATGTCAGATAAGAATTTTAATATTCCTCAGGTGGGAATGATTCAAAGTTTGAATATTTCAGTGGCATGTGCAGTTACCCTTTATGAAGCATTCAGACAAAGAAATGGAAGTCATCAAGTAGGAGAAGATAACTTTGATGAACTTTTTGAACTGTATACTAATAAGTAATTGTATATGAAAAAGGTGAAACCTTGGAAAATACTTGAGTCCAAATATTTGTTAAAAAGTAAATGGGTAAATTTTAGAGCAGATACTTGTGAGACTGATTCAGGTGGAATTATAGAGGATTTTTACATTTCTGAATACAGAGATTTTGTTCATGTAATTCCAATAACTGAGGACAAAAAAATTCTTTTAAACAAACAGTATAGACATGGTAGGGAATTGATAGGGTATGAACTTCCAGGTGGACAAGTTGAGGAAGAAGAAAAAGATCCATTGGAAGCTGCGCAACGTGAACTTTTAGAGGAAACCGGATATGCATCGAATAATTTTTATCATTTGGTAACTTACCCTGTTGATCCGGCATCAAGAAATAATCTCATTCATTTTTATATCGCAGAAAATGTTTTTTTCAAACAAGATGCAGTAATAATGGACAACGAAGTTATTGAACCGTATTTATTTGGCATAGATGAAATTATAGACTTATTGGATCAAGGTGAAATCAATCAATCTACTCATATTGGTGGAATATTAATGGCTTTTAAAAAGCTAGGGTGGTTCAAGATGGATTTATAAATTCAACTACTTGATTCAAGGTCAATTCTTTTCAATATTTTTATTTCATATTCATCTGAGACTTCAAAAATTACAACTTTATTATGACCGTGCTTTTTTAAGTATTGAATTATTTCTTTCTCGTTAGTGTAATGAAGAATGTTTCTTTTTGCATAAACAAGTATTTGAGGAAAACAATCTAAATCCTTTACAATAATCACTTCATCTTTTGTGCTATTTTGTCCAATAAATTCTCCAAGTTTTTTATAGGTATCATACCTAAAGCCATTATAAGAATATTCCCCCGGGCGATTTATATAATAGTATTGTGAAACTGAAAGAATAAGGAAGCTAAGGGGTAAGAAAGCTTTTATTTTTTTGCCTAAGAACAGGGATGATTTATGAATGAGAATTCCTACAATAATGCTGAGAAAAAATGCTCCTTTTATTGAATAATAATCATGTCCTGCTGCATCAATAAAAATAAAGTAGTAAACGAAAGCAGGCAAAACGGTTAAGAGCGTAGCATATTTCTCATTTAAACTGAACTTGAAAGTTTTCCATCTTACTGACAAAAAAACCAATACCAATCCCAGAAGTATTAAAGTTAAATAGGATGTGATGTAAGTATAAATGGCTTTTGTGCTAAGGATAAAAAAGGATGAGGGTGAATTTGTTATGGAATTAATTCCTGCTCGTTCAATATATCTGCCTGTCATAGTATTGATCAACGAATCAAAACCATCAATTGATGAGTATTGAAATAAGATCAAGGCAATGGCTAATAATGATCCAGTAGTAGCAGTAAATATCAATTTTCTATCAAGTTTTCTTTTTGCATATAGAATTAATAATGGGACAAGCATAAATATTCCAATCCAATCGGTATAAGTGATAATAAATATCATAAACCCGATTAGGCATGTGAAGAGCCAATTACGCTCTTTTGAATTTTGTAAATAGCTCAGCAAATAAAAGGAAGTGATGATAACTAAGTTTTGACTAAATATTTCCGGTACATAAATGTTGCAATGAAACCACAAATTACCTGGGGCGAACAAGTAGGTAACTGATGAAAAGAAAGCCGGAAAGAATAACTCTTTGAAACTGCTGTTATATAAAGTACTAATTATTTTGTATATAAAAATCGCTGAAATTAAATGAAAGATCAGATTGAAAATTTGTAGCGCAAGGGCTGATACTTTGATGCTTAAAGCTTTAAGTATTGTATAAGGTAATAAATAAGCAAATGGCCCAAATGAAATGTAATAGTAATTGCCATATTCATCTTTAATATTGGATGAATAGTTCTTAATAAACTTATCTGCTTTATTAGTATGGTTACACCCTAAAATAGGGGGATTGCTGCCATTATCATCCCAAAATGAAATGAATCTAATTGCGTTTGCTGTACAAAGCTCGTGATGTTTAGATAGCGGCCTGTCAATGTGAGGAAGCCTGACAAGAACCGATAAAAAAAATAAAGCAGTAATAATTATAAAAGGGTGCTTCAATATGCCTTTTTTGATTTGCATAGTTTAAATTTGTCGAAAGTTATAATACTATCCTGAATTGAAAAAAAATACTCAAGGTTGTGTTTATCTTATTCCTACTACGTTAGGAGATCACACTACTATAAGATCAGCAATACCAACTGAAGTTGCGGTCATTATTACTGAGATTGATGAATTTATAGTAGAAAATGAACGATCAGCTCGTAGATATCTCACTAATTTCAATCTCAAAACTCCTATCTCAAATATCAAATTACACGTCCTAAATAAACATACAGAAAGAAATGACCTTTCCTCATATCTTGATTCGATAGATCAAGGGAAGGATATTGGAATTATTTCCGAAGCCGGATGTCCCGGAATTGCTGATCCTGGTAGTGAAATAGTTGCTATTGCACTTTCAAAAGGAATAAGAGTTGCTCCTTTAGTTGGACCATCATCAATATTGCTTGCGCTAATTGCATCCGGACTAAATGGTCAATATTTTTCATTTGTAGGATATTTGCCAATTAACAATCCTGAAAGAACGAAATGTATAAAAGAGTTGGAGTTATATTCATATAAAAAGGATCAGACTCAAATTTTTATGGAGGCACCATATCGAAATCAAAAGTTGCTGGAGGATATCATTAAAGTATGTTCTAGTGATACATTGTTATGTTTAGCTACAGATATTACACTTCCTACAGAACATATCAAGACTATGGGAATTAAGGATTGGAAAAGCAATATTCCTCAAATTAATAAAAGACCTACCATATTTTTAATTCATAAATATTAATTTTCAATGTCTGGATGGTACAAAACATGGTTTGATTCTGAATATTATCATATTCTTTATAAAGACAGGGATGATAATGAAGCCAAGCAATTTATTGATAACCTAATAAATTATTACAGCATTTCTGCAGGTGAAAAGGTTTTGGATTTGGCATGTGGAAAAGGAAGACATTCAGTATATCTAAATCAAAAAGGATTAGATGTTGTGGGAGTTGACCTTTCAAACAAAAGCATTGCACACGCAAAACGAAACGAAAATCCAACTTTAAAGTTTCAGGTTCATGATATGCGCGAGACTTTGAGAGAAAATACATTTGATTATGTACTTAGTTTTTTTACCAGTTTTGGATATTTTGATGATCAGGAAGATGATAGAAAAGTTATTAATTCAGTTTACGACTCATTGACGGTAGATGGATATTATGTAATTGACTTTATGAATACCAATAGGATCATCAAGAGTTTCAAAGAAAGTGAATTAAAGGAAATTGACACTATCAAGTTTGAGATAACAAGGTCAGTTAACAATGGCTTTATTACAAAGCAGATCAATTTTGACCATAAGGCACAGGACTATCAATTTGAAGAGAAAGTACGTGCATATAAATTGGTAGATTTCGAATTAATATTTGATAATAAATTTAAGATTATTAATACATTTGGTAATTATGAACTTCAGGATTTTGATGAAGATACTTCAAATCGATTGATAATAATTGCCCAAAAATTGAATTAACCAGTTTATTCTTCGTTTTGTGAAGAAAATCATCAAAAAAGTAGTAAGATTTATTATTGTAAAAAGTCAAAATATTAATCTAGTTTTAAAAAATTATTCCAAACAAATATTCCTGAAAGCCCATTTAAAAAAATTATATAATTTCTTGGAAAGATTAAATGTTTTTGCTTACTTTCGGGAAGTTTAACTCATATTTTAAACATTAGGGAAATGATAAAATCTTTGAACAAAGAATTGCTGGTATTATTTTTTGCTGCTTTCTTATTTGCATGTTCCGGAGGGGGTGGTTCTAAAGACCAAGCTCAATTGGATGAAGAAATGGAGGGTGTAAGTTTTGAAGAAGTAGACAAAGAAACTCAGGAAAAGGTAAGGACTATTATTTATAGTATTCCTTCTCCTATACAAATAGCTTCATTGATCAAAAATTCAGGTGCAAATTATACTGGAGAGATACTTAATTCTCCTTCAAATGTTGAAAATTATTACTCAACTAATAGCAGTATTGCATTGAATTTAGGAGTTTATGGAGCGGATCTAGGGTATTGTTGTATGTATGATAAAACTCAAGATGCAATTTCGTACTTAACAGCTACCAAGAAACTTTCTGATGCTTTAGGTATTTTAGGAGCTTTTGAAGTTGCAACTATGGAACGATTTGAAGAAAATCTTGATAATAAGGATTCACTGATCCATATTGTTTCAGAATCTTTTAGAATGTCTGATACATATCTTAAAGAGAATGAAAGAAATAGCCTAGGAGCACTGGTATTAACTGGTGGTTGGTTAGAGGGACTGTATCTATCTGCAAAGATTGTAGAAAACCATCCATTACAACCCATTATAACCAGGATTGGTGAGCAAAAGAAATCGCTTGGAAACTTGATTTTGTTATTAAAACAGTTTGAAGCAGAAAAACAAATTCCAGATTTAATAATTAACCTAGAAAGTTTACAAAAGGAATTTGATAATGTAGAAATCAAAGAAACTTATGCTCCACCTACTACTGATCCAAATACAGGAGTTACAACAATAAACAGCAAGAGTGAAGTGATAATTTCTAAAGAATCTCTTGAATCGATTATTAAAAAAATTGAAAGTATTAGAAACGATATAATTAGCTAGAATATGAAAAGGCAATTTTTTAAATTAGCATTTTTACTGGGGTTTTTTGCTCTCCCTTACTTTTCAAATGCCCAATGTAATTTTGTTGCGAATTCGTGTTCGCCCAACTTGCATCCATATACCTCTGATGGGCAATATTACCATTCTTTATTATTGGAAGGTGAAACTGCAGAATTTAAAACTACCTTTTATGCTGCTGAAGAGTATCGTGTTGTTGCTTGTAGTAAAGATGGATTGGGAAATGTTAATTTTAGCGTATTGGATGCTAATTATAACTTGATCTTTAACAATTCTGATTATGATGATGCTGCATATTGGGATTTTAAGTTTAATTCTACAAACGATTATTATATTCAAGCGTCCTTGGTACCTGGGTCTGGTTCCGGATGTGCGGTGATTCTTATCGGCTTTGATTGTCATTGTGGAGATTAACCAGATAGGTCTAAAAAATAGAAAAACATTGGTGTGAAAACATCAATGTTTTTTTTTGCTTTTTATATTCCAAATACCTTATATTTCCGAATATTTGTTTAACTTTCTATGCGAGATTGCTATTAAGTTGAATAGCTAAAAGACAAGATATAAATGAGCGAAAAACTTCTCAAGGCCTTGATGCAGCTCTTTGCCATTGTGGCAAAGGAGGGTGGAGTTTCTTCTGAAGAGAGAACAGTTGTTGAATATTTCCTTAGATCTCAATTAAATCAGGACGCAGTAAATGAATACATGTCCTTATTTGAGGAGTATGTAGATAAGTATACCACAAAAGGTGATAGTGATCCTGCCAAGAAGTCTCCCATGGCTTCTGTTAAGGAATCTGCAAGGACATTAAGAATATGTATGCAGATCAACAAAGAGCTTACGCAAAAGCAGAAGTTTGTAGTTGTGTACAGACTGATGGAACTGATCATGGCTGATGAAGAAATTACAGAGCAAGAAGATGAGTTCATTATCACAGTTTATCAAACATTTAATATCTCCGATGATGAATATTCCAGCATCAAACAGTTTGTAATACATAAAGAACCTATCAAGTTAGACCTCCCTAATATTCTTATCATTAATGCAGATAATGATTATAAATGCAAAACGGGGAAGCACGTTGTTAATGAATCCATAACCGGATTTCTTGCTGTACTAAGAATTCATTCAGTAGAGATGTATCTGGTAAAGTATTGTGGGGAAACAACGGTTTACTTAAACGGATTAGGACTGAATTTTAATCAGGTCTATACTTTTGCCAGTGGGAGTACGATAAGATTTGCAAAGGCCAATCCAATATACTATAGTGATATTGTGAGCCGGTTTTTACGTGAAGAAGCAACGGCAAGAACTACATTTGAAGCGATTGATATTGAATATAAGTTTCCTAATGGTAATATTGGATTGAGGGGAGTTAATGTAGCAGAAGAATCAGGAAAGTTAATTGGCCTTATGGGAGCCAGTGGTGCTGGTAAAACTACTTTGCTAGGTGTATTAAATGGAAATGAAACACCATCAAATGGCAAAGTATTGATCAATGGAATTGACATCCATAATGAAAAAGAAAAAATTGAAGGGGTTATCGGTTATGTACCTCAGGATGATCTATTAATTGAAGACCTTTCTGTTTATCAAAACATGTATTTTGCTGCCAAGCTTTGTTTTAGAAAGTTATCGGAGATGGAGATCGATAAATTAGTTATTAAGACATTGACAAGCCTTGGGTTGATTGAAACAAGAAATTTAAAAGTAGGGTCTCCATTAAAGAAAACCATCAGTGGTGGTCAAAGAAAACGATTAAATATTGGTTTAGAATTATTACGTGAGCCATCCGTTCTATTTCTAGATGAACCCACGTCAGGATTATCGTCACGGGATTCCGAGAACATTTTGGATTTGCTGAAAGAGCTTTCATTAAGAGGTAAATTGATATTTGTAGTAATTCACCAGCCATCATCTGAAATATTTAAGATGTTTGACAAGCTGGTTATCCTTGATGTTGGTGGTTATCCGGTGTATTATGGAAACCCTGTAGAAGCTGTAATATTTTTTAAAAAGCTTGCTAACCAAATTAATGCTGGACAGGGGGAATGTATAGAATGCGGAAATGTAAACCCTGAACAAATATTTAATATTATAGAAACAAGGGTTGTCGATGAATATGGGAACTTCACTGAAAAACGTAAAGTTTCTCCAACAGAGTGGAATGAATTTTATAAGGAAAACATTAAGTTGCCAAAGGTAAAATCCAGCGATGAGAAACCTCCTGGGTCATTAAATATTCCTTCAAAATTATCACAACTAATCTTATTCATTAGAAGAGATGTGCTTTCAAAGTTGAGCAATACACAATATCTAGCTATTAACTTAACTGAGGCACCCTTGCTTGCAATTATTCTTGCCGGGATAGTTAGGTACACAAATTTAGACGAATCCACTTCCTCAGCATATGTGTTTTCCCAAAATGAAAACATGACGGCTTACATGTTTATGAGTATCATAGTTGCTCTATTTATGGGATTAACCGTGAGCGCGGAGGAAATTATTCGAGATAGAAAAATATTAAAACGAGAATCCTTCTTGAACTTGAGTAAAACCAGTTATTTATTATCTAAAGTATGTATTCTGGTTTCTTTGAGTGCAATACAGGCTTTTACATATGTAATAGTAGGTAACGCTATTTTGGGCATTCATGGTATGAACTTTACCTATTGGTTGGTGCTATTTAGTACTTCTTGTTTTGCAAATATGTTAGGATTAAATGTATCAGCTACATTTAACTCTGCAGTAACGATCTATATATTAATACCGATATTATTGATTCCTCAATTATTATTAAGTGGTGTAATTGTAAAGTTTGATAAACTTAATCCTTTACTTGCTTCTGTGGATAAAGTTCCAATAATAGGGGAGATTATGGCATCAAGATGGGCATTTGAAGCATTAGCTGTAAGTCAATTTAAAGATAATGAGTATGAAAAACTGGTCTATGATCTTGAAAGGGAAAGTGGTAATTCAGAATACAAAAAAGCATATCTGATCCCTAAATTGGAAGGTAAAATTGATTATTGCTTAAACCATGCTAAAGATGAAGATCCGGAAGTAAGAGCAATTATGGAAAAGGATTTGCGCATTGTGAAACGTGAAATTGAAAAGGAAGTTAATACTACCAAGAAACTTAAGTTTGGATCTATAGAGGGATTAACTATTGAGAATTTTAATGAGAATGTTGCAAGGCAAACTAAGGAGTATTTATCAATGTTGAAAAAGTATTATATAAAAAGAAACAATAAAGCAACGGAGATAAAGGACAACAGAATATTTGAATTGGTAGATACACCAGAAAAGAAACAACAGTTTATACTATTACGTAATTCATATCACAATGAAAGTGTAAGTGATCTTGTAAAAGCGGCACAGGAAGGTGACAGGATAGTAGAAAAAGGAGGAAAGTTGATTCAAAGAATATATCCGATATATCATATACCTGAGTATACTTCAAGTCTTTTACAATTTAGGGCACACTTGTACGCCCCTAGTAAATATATATTTGGGAGTTTAATGGACACTAAAGTTGTCAATGTTATCATTATTTGGATGATGTCAATGATCTTGTACATTACCTTGTACTTTGATGTTTTCAAACGAGTTTTAGATGGGTGCTCTTCGGTAGTGGATAAGATTTCAGGAGGAAATAAGGGCTATTAGAAGTTTCTTCTTCTTTATTTGATAATAAACTTTCCGTTTAAGACTTGAGATTCCCCTTTAAAGTGTAGAAATATAAACCTTTAGATAATATTTCCTTCTCGATCAAAATTTGTCGGGTCTCTATATTATTAATGGTTAGGTATAATAACTATTTGTTATGTAATAAACTGTTTGGATTTAAACTTAATAAGAAGACAACGGTATACAAAAAAATTATCCCACTTTGGCTTCTGTTGGGTTGGGTTTTTATTGAGTAACTGCTTCCTTTTTCTTTTTGGTATCTTCTTCTTTCTTTTTGAGGGCTTGTTTTAGTAAGTGTTTTTCAATTATTGTTTCAATTGGTTTAATGAGTAAGGCAATTCCACCTTTTAAACCAAGCCCCAGATATGGATTTTCAGTGTGGTCTTCAATATATGGTTCAAGAATGCCTTCAGAGATAAAAAACAGTCCTACAGCAACAATAATTACTAAGGTGGCAGCCTTTTTACTTGCGCGAGCCTTAGTTAATTCATCAATAGTTTCTTGAAGCTCAATGTTTCTCGATTCAAGATCGGAGTTGACCTTATGAATTTTATCATAAGCACGATTTAGTTTGCCTTGAAGTCTATCGCTAACAGAAGTTACTAATTTAGTTTGTCCTAGAAGTTCGGAGTATTGCTTGGTGAGGCCTTGAAATTCGACTAAGAAATTTTCTGTAGTAAGAGCATTATTTTCTAATAAAGCATTGGCTTTATCAAGTACTATCCGCTCATTGCCAAATATATCATCCTTTTTTTTCTCAGTCTTTTCAGAGGCCATTTACTATTTGTATAGATCTTCATCTTCAGATTTAACCATCACAATGTCAAACGGTACATCAACCATTGCTTCATAATCTTCACCAGCTTCGAGCATGTCCTCATCATATTCTTCGTATATCCATGAGATCTTAACATCATTTCCTCCTTGTTTCATTTCTTCAATGATCCTGCAAATATCTAAAATACACTTTGATGAGCTCGTGTTAAAATATTCAAGTTTAAATTGAAAATCTGTTTGTGAATTTGGGCTTTGCCCGTATTCTTTCAGCCAATCCATAATAGGAGCATAGAACTCCGATGTGTTTTCCGGAATTGATCTTCCATTGATCTCAAAAGTACTGTTATCTTTATCTAATAATACTTTTGGAGATTTTAATGTTGCTTCTATGTTTACTACTTCCATAATGAAAATATTTTATTGAGAATTTATCTTGATACCTTTATGTACATACTAAAAAATGCATATTTTTCGTCTACATCTTGAAACTCATAAACGAGTTTTTCACCTGATTTTCGTGCCATATCTATAAGTCCTAATCCCGCACCACCTTTTGCTGAAAGACCTTCACTTTTTGTTAAAACCTCCTTATAAAAGGATTTTAGTTCTTCGTCAGTCAACTTATTGATCTTTTCAATTTTTTCGGTTAGAATTGAAACTTTGTCATTTAAAATATGATTACCGGTGGTAATGAAGAAACTTTCATCATCTTGACCCAGCATAAATATTACCGAACTTTTTGAGTTTACAAGATTATCATCCTCCTCTTCTTCCATCTCATCCATGTGGTGGTAAACATTTTGAAGACATTCCACAAGAATATTGAAAACCTTTCTTCTAATTCTAGGTTGTTCCTGAATCTTCTCTAACTTATTCTCGGTTATTTCAAGAATAGAGGTAAGTAAGTCAGCGGTAATATTACCTTTAAATGATAGGATAATATTATTTTCCTGCATACTCCTGTAATAATGATAAAGGTCCAGGGATTCTTTGTCTTCCATGTATACTTTCAAAAGTTAGGATTTTTGGCAATTTCTATCTAAGGTAAACTCACATGGTGTATTAAAATACAAAACGTTATAATAATCTAAATAAATAAAAAATTAACAATAAAACAACATATTGGAATTATTTTATAATCACGATTCAAGATACAAAAGTTATTGTTAAAAACCTTACACATCAAAAAACATATTAAAATTTAATACCGATAACTAAAACATCATCAAGTTGTTCAATTTCACCCTTCCACTCTGAGAAACTTTGATCGAACATGGAGAATTGATCTTCTATTGGCATTTCACGATTTTCGAATAAAAAATCTTTAAATCGTCTTGTCATAAACTTCTTGCCATAGGGCCCGCCAAATTGATCTATATAACCATCCGAGGTTAAATAAATTGAATCTCCGGGTTTTACAGGAACATCATTATTCGAATAAATATGTTTTTCATCCATTTGTAAACCACCTATAGCAAATTTAGTTCCTTTGATTGTGTTCAACTCATTACCTGAAACATGAAATAGAGGCCTGTTTGCCCCTGCATATTGAAGGGATTTTACTTGATTAGTTTCATCATCTAGATTTTTTTCAAAGGAAATGGTACATAGGGCTATGTCCATACCGTCACGGGAGCCTGAACCTTTTTCGTCTTGTCGCAATGCGGTTCTCACACCAATATGAAGATTGTCTAAAATTTCTGATGGTTTAGTAATGTTATTTTCATTAACTATCTGATTCAACAATGTATTTCCAACAACTGACATGAATGCGCCAGGCACTCCATGACCGGTACAATCAACTGCAGCAATAACTATCTTGTTTTCTTTTTGACTGAACCAATAAAAATCACCACTAACAATGTCTTTTGGTTGGTAATAAATAAATGATGAAAGAGAAGGGTTTTGTATCAAGGCCCTATTCGGTAAAATTGCTTCTTGTATTTGCTTTGCATATGTGATACTATCTGTTATGTCTTTGTTCTTAAGGTCTACGATGTCCTTTTGCTTTGCAATTTCTTCGTTTGCATCTTCTAGTCTCAAATTCTTTTTCTCGATTTCTTCTTTTTGCGCAACTACTTCCTTAGTACGTTCTGCAACTTTCTCTTCAAGGATCTTTTTGGTTTCTTCTAATTTCTTGATCCTGATTTTAATAAAAGCTGAAATGCTAATAACAAGTGTTGCTAAACACAGTGTATAAAACCACCAGGTTTGCCAAAATGGTGGAGTAATGGAAAAACTATATTGCGTTGGGTTTGTATTCCAAACTCCATCATTGTTACAGGCTTTAACGCTGAAAGTATATTCACCCTGGGATAGGTTGGTGTAGGTTACATAATTTTCCTTCGTAAAGGGCATCCATTCTTTATCGAAACCGTCCATTTTATACTGGTATAGTACATTTTCAGGGGCGGTTAGGCACAAGCCTATGTAATCAAAAGTTAAATGGTTTTGATCATAAGGCAATACAAGGTCACTCGGCATCTTAGCATCTTTTAAAAAGATCCTTAAATTAGTAATCCTGGTAATTGGCTCATTAATATTTGGTTTATCTTCATCAGGATTATATTTGACTAAACCATCTACAGTTCCAAACCAGAGGTTGTTCTCCGAATCCATAAATCCGGCATTCTGATTTGTTTCTATTCCTAAAAACCCTTCGGATTTACCGTAATGTTTTACAGATCTTAGTTCTGTTCCATTAAATGATAATCGCTCTATGCCTTGATTTGTTCCTATCCAAAGATTTTTGAGTTCATCAAACACCATTAAAATGATGTTGTCTGAGCTTAATCCATCTTTATGTGAATAAATTGTCCATTGTAATTGACCACTTTCTATTGATTCTGCATTAAGTTTGCATATTCCTCCTCCATATGTCCCAAACCATAGATTTTCATTTGAATCTTCAATAATTGAAATAATAGTATTATGTGATAATCCATCATCCGTAGTATAGTTGATAAATTTATCTTCTGAAGGAATATATTTAGAGATTCCGGAATACGTTCCAATCCAAACATTTCCTTTCCTATCTTCATGTATAGAGATCACAATGTTGCTTTTCAACCCATTCTCTGTTGTGTAAAATGAAAAAGCTTCTTCTTGTGGTTTGCTAAGGTTATACTTTACAATGCCTCCATTGTTAGTACCATACCATAAGTTTCCCTTGCTATCTTCATTCATACACAAAACAAAGCTGTGATTCTGTGCTTTTGATTCTTCTGGTATTAGGAGTGGATTGAAACTAATTTCATCTTTATTACTGAAAGAGCATACTCCGCCGCCAAAACTTCCAACCCACATGTTGTTATTTTTATCTTTTAGAATTGAATATACCATGTCATGACAAAGTCCATTTTTAGAAGTATACGTGATGAATTGGGTACCATCAAAAATACTTATGCCACCTCCTTTAGTTCCAACCCAAATGTTTTTATTCTCATCTTCAGTTATTGAAAAAATATTATTACTGGCAAGGTTATCGTTGGAGGAATAAGTTAGAAATCGGTTTCCTGAAAACTTACTAACTCCGTTATTCGTGCCAATCCATATGTTTCCTTCGCGGTCTTGAATAATACTGTTTACAAAATCGTTGCACAAACCATTCTTTGTAGTAATATTTGTAATCTTGCCATCATCCAGAATGGAAATGCCTCCTCCATAAGTGCCAAACCAAAATCTATCTCGCCTATCTTTTAGAATAGAAAATATGAAATTACTTGAAATTCCGTCTTCCTCTGTTATTGCTGTAAATTTCCCATCTTTGAATATATTCACACCTCCGCCTGAAGTACCCAAATAAATTGAACCATCATCTTCTTCATGAATAAATAAAATTGAATTGAAAGTAAGGCCGTCCTCTCGGGTATAAGATTCAAAAGCGTTTCCACCTGCCCGTTCGTCTGACGGGTTATATATGTTTAGACCCCTTCTTGTACCGATCAATATTTTTCCGTCTTTTGCTTGATGGACTATGTTTACTCGGTTATCTAGTAAGCCATCTTCTTCTTTGAAATAGCTAAAGGTTGGCTGAGATATTCCATTTTCAAATTGAATCCTTGTAATACCACCACCATAAGTTGTAACCCATATTGCACCATTGTTATCTTCAGTGATTGAAAAAATGGTATTATGGCTCAGGCCATTTTCTGTAGTATAAGTAATAATGGAATCATCAGAAAACATACTGAGGCCCCCTCCTTCAGTTCCAATCCACATATTTCCTGCTTTATCTTCAAAAATATCTCTGATCGAATTACTCTTCAACCCATTTTTTGTTGAGAAAACTTTAAAATTCTTCCCGTTAAACTTGCAAACGCCACCGCCTAATGTTCCCATCCATAAATAACCATATTGGTCTTGACATAAACTTGTAACTTGTGATTGGGGGAGACCCGCATCAATACTATAGGAGGTAAAATTATAAGTTTGGCAAAATCCGGTTGTAGCAATGAGTAACCAGGATAAGAGAAATACAATAAAAGTTGATAGAAATCGGGTTGTATTTTTCACGCTGTATTGGCAGGGGTCAATAATTTGTAAGGAAATCCAATATTGCTGCATTGTATTCATCAAAACCCATAACTGATGGCAGGTCTGTATGGTTTGCATTCTCAACTCTGTAAGCAACACTATCTGGGGCGAGGTAGTTCTTGTATACAATTTCACCATGAGTTTCTATGTAAAGAAAATCATCTGCTTTACCGTGAAACCATAAGAATGGCCCTCTTACCTTTTTTATCTCTTCTGCATTATCAATTTCTAAGTTAGTTACAAATGAAGCTGGAACCGATAATTCTGCTGCATCCTGAACCATTACTTCTGCAGATGCAAAAGGGGCTTCCAATATCAGCTTAGAAGGTTTCATACTTCTTGCATTTGCGGTAAGTTCGGTAGCAGGGGCAGATCCCATACTGTATCCATAGATCACTAATCGATTATCAGTTAGGCCATTATCTTCTAACCATTGGAGAGCAGCGTCTACATCTGCATATAAACCAATTTCGCTTGGTTTTCCTTCAGATAACCCATACCCTCTATAATCAATCATTAGTACGCCAAATCTGTTTTTACTACCTGTGTGGGCCAATAACTTAGCTCGAGGCCAGTATTTGTCCATGTGGTCAGAATTGCCGTGGCAATACATAATCACTGTATCTCTATCAATTCTCGATAGACTTCCAATATAAGTAGCAAAGATTTTGGTAGATGAACTTTCGGTTGAGTCCTTGGAATTCAACGTAAATTCATAAATCAAGCTATCCGGTATGATATAGGTATCATCTAGTACAATTTCTGTTTCACCATCATAGTTGTCTCTTTCATAAGAAGTGAGTTTAGTAGGACTGTAAAGGTTGTCGTCAAGATCGAGGCAGGATGAGAAGAATACGGACAACAATAAGACAATTAATAAATGTTTCATGTTTTAGAATATTTTAGTTTATTTTTTAGCTAAAACTTTCTTGTGATATTTATGTAAATTCCGTTAACACCTTTTTTTCCAAAGGAATTTTTTTCTACTACTGATAATTGATTAGAAATATAAGGTGTCAGATATTTAAACTCTAAAGTATATTCCATTTTTTTTCCAGAGAATGTGTGCCCTGCATAAGGACTTAAGAAATAATGATCTGTTTGCCTTTCTTCATGCGCCTTGTGTGAAGCAAATTCAAACCAATTGGATAATCCCAGGTAAAAATAATTGTCTTTCTGCTTATAGTGCCAATAAGCATTGATGTCTAATTGTGGCCAGTACTTTACATTGTATTTTCTTGTATCGAACAAAATGTTAGCAACATGAGAAATGGTTATCCAGGGCCTATAGCCGTAACATTTCGGATCATAAATATTGATCAGTGTTCCAAACTCAGTATGTACAGTCTTATAAAGTAATGTGGTTGTATGAAGGCTGTTAAACAATGTCAGTTCATTTGTAAAACCATAAGCATAAGTAAGTGATGTAAATGGTACAGGTATATTAAAATTACTATATCTAATTATGGGGCCACCAAAGTGAAAGCTTGCTGTTTTTTCACCTTTTTTCAACGGTTTAACAATTCTTGTAGGTGCACAAGAGGAGAGAGTAACAATTATTACCGTTAGTAACAAATAGAAAATTTTCATATTATTCAAGATCTTCAAGGAGTTCTTTACATTGTTGAAGATACATTGGATCATCAACAACTCTGGGGTTTAATTTAAGTCCTTTTTTTAATATTTCTATTGCTTCTTCTTCTTTATCAATTTCTTC
>JAESSM010000184.1 GCA_016764115.1 Bacteroidia bacterium
ATGAGGGATTCGAACCCCCGCCCCTTCCGATTTATAAATCGGGATGCTCTGACTTATCTGATTCGATAAGTTTTTCAATTTTTATTCTGTTTTTCCAACCTTTTATTTCTCTTTCTCTTTTAGATGCGTCATTTTTAGACTCGAATATCTCTTGATACATGATTTTCCAATCATTTGCCTTACCAGTAAATCCTTTGTGATTGGAATTGTGTTTTCTCAATCTTTCGAAGAGATTGGAGGTATGTCCTATATAGAACTTGTTAATAATTTCGGAAAAGAGAATGTAAACGAAATGCATAGGAAATAAAAAAGCCTCACATATTTGAGGCTTTAAAAAAGTGGGCGATGAGGGATTCGAACCCCCGACCCTCTGCTTGTAAGGCAGATGCTCTGAACCAACTGAGCTAATCGCCCTTCTTATTTATTTTTATTCCATGACCCTTCCGATGTAAATCGGAATGCTCTGAACCAACTGAACTATACTCCCTTGAAAAAGAGGTGCAAATATACTGGGCTTTCTGTAATTTGCAAAACTTTTTCAGCACGAAAGTTATTCGGTTTATTTTGAATAATATTGTGCAAAAATAGAACGGGTGCATATCCGTTATTATTAAATGCAGTTGGCTAAAAATATTGTTGTTTGGGGATTGTTAACGTTTCTGGTTTTGTTTGTAGCTGGGTTAGGATTTGTGAAGCTTCATGAGGATGAAGTCAAGAATATGGTGCTTGAGCAATTGAATGAGCAATTAAATACAGAGATCAAAGCTGGTGAAATTTCACTTACAATACTTGAACAGTTTCCTTATGTTTCATTAAAGTTGCCAAATGTAGTTGCAAAGTCTACTAATGATGATGAAGTTCCATTATTAAAGGTAGAAGATCTTTTTTTTAATTTTAATTTATTAGAGGCAATTCAAGGAAAATATACCCTTACAGAGGTTTCTATAAGAAATGGGGAACTTAACTTGGTTATTGATGGGAATGGAACTCCCAATTATCTAATTCTGAAAAAAGTATCAGATTCGATTAAGACAAGTTTTACGATTAATCTTGAAAATTTAGTTTTAGAAAACATAAGATTGACGTATAAGGATGAGCAGCTAAAGCAGGATTTTTTGTTTGATATAGAACAGGCGAATTTTAAGGGAAGATTTACAAATCTTGAATATGACATTGATTTGAAAAGCAACACTAGGATTGAGCATTTCAAGATTGATAAAATAAATTACATTACAGAACAACAAGCAGCAATACATGCAAGATTTCATGTGAATGACAAGGATAAGACTTACCAGTTTCGAGAGGGTGGAGTCAATATCCAAAATGTTCAATTTGATATAACAGGCATAGTAAAACGAGTTTACAAAGGACATTTTATAGATATCTCGATAAACTCACACGAAGCCAATGTTCAAACGTTAAATGGATTATTACCACAAGATTATAGAAGTTATCTTGAAGGAACTACTAGCGAAGGTATACTGTCATTTGAAATGGAAATCAAAGGAAACCTGAGCCGAAAAAAAGATCCTTCAGTAAACATAGCCTTTACCATGAAAGATGGGACGATTAGTATAGAAAGCCGGAGCTTTAACCTCGATAATATGAATTTTACAGGGAAGTTTGAAAACGGTGATAATCATAGTTTGTCAACATCAACCTTGAAGATTGAACAAATAAATACCAAATTCGGGGACAAATCCATTACTGGAAATTTGATGATCAGGGACTTTAGCAATCCTCAAATTGAGTCGACTCTAAATGGTTCTATCACTATGGAGAAGTTGCTTGAATATTTTGAAGATCCTGCTATTTTGAATACAATTGGAACATTAAATTTTAATTTAAGGACTCAGGGATTGTTAAAGGACTTTAAATCAAAAACCAGTTTAGGGAACATCAAAATTGATGGGGAACTAAATATAGAAGTTGTCGGGTTTGAAATGCAAAATTCATCTTTAGTATTCAATAATATTAATGGACAATTTATCTTTAATGGAAACGATGTAGCAGTCTTGGGTTTAAAAGGGAATATATCCAATAGCGACTTTTCTCTGGATGGTAATTTTAAAAATGTGTTACCATTCTTATTTAGTGCAGATGCTACTCTTATTCTGGATGCTAAAGTAAGGGCAAAAAAAATAGATTTGAACGAACTTCTCCTCGATGATAAGATGAGTTCGGATACATTGTATAATATTACGATAACTCCTAAACTGAATTGTAATATCTATGTTGAATGTGATCAAATGAAATTTCGAAATTTTAAAGCTCGAAACATTTCAGGCAATTTTGTTGTAGAAAGGCAACAATTGGCAACAGAAAACCTTGAGTTCTCTTCAATGGATGGTAAATATTTCTTGAAAGGCAATATTGATGCTACCGATCCTGATAATATTATCATTACTACCAATGCTTTTTGTAAAGAAGTTGATATAAATCAATTATTTTATCAATGTGAGAACTTCGGGCAAGGTGTTATGACTGATAATAACTTGAAAGGGAAAGTCACCTCTGATATAAGTTTGTATTCTACATGGACAAGTGATCTTTCCTCAAAATTGGATGAGGTCATCGCTACTTGCGATATTATAATAGATGATGGTGAGCTTATCAATTTTGAACCTATGATGGCTCTATCAAAATATTTAAATATATCTGATTTGAAAAATATTAAGTTTTCAACTTTGGAAAATGCTCTTGAGATAAAAGATCAAAAAATTTATATTCCGGAAATGGAAGTGAGAACAAATGCCATTAATCTCAAAATTTCAGGGTATCATACTTTTGATAACAAAGTGAATTATAATTTGCAAATCAAATTGTCAGAAATACTTTCTAAAAAGGCTAAAAACAAGTTCAAGGACATAGGTGAAATAGAAAAAGATGAAGGAGGAAAGGCTACATTGTACTTGGTAATGACCGGAGATGCTGAAGATCCTGATTTTCGCTACGACAAAAAGAGTGTTAAGGATAAACTTAAGAAGGATTTCAAAAAAGAAAGAAAGGAATTGGGGAGTGTTTTTAGGGATGAAATCAATAAATTGCTCAATAAACCTACAGTAGACAATAAAGAGGTCAAACCTGTAGAAATTGAATGGAATGAGTCAATTGATACAACCTCAACTATGGATAGCGTTAAAGATCAAAACGATGAGCCGTTTAAAAATTTCAAGCAAAAACTCAAAGAGTTTGATGATGACGATGAATAAGCTAATCAGTATTTACCCATAAAGCTAGGTTTATTGCAAAATTTACGATTTGCAATTTTAGATTTACGAAGGAAAGACTAAAAACTATTTTTGATTTAAATTTTAGCAAGAACAAATTTCTGTAGTACATAATGAATAGCGAAGTTTTAAAAAATAGATTTAAAAATTATGCAATTGAGGTAGCTTTATTAATAAGAGATTTGCCCAGAAACACTATCAACATTCCATATTCAAACCAATTAATAAGATGTTCAAGTTCTCCTGGGGCAAATTATAGAGCTGCTTGTCGAGCTAAGTCAATGCGAGATTTCATAAATAAACTTAAAATCGTTGAAGAAGAGTTGGATGAAACAATATACTTTCTTGAATTATTACGGTATTTTAATTCTGACTTTAGAGATCAAATTGATATTTTAATTAGAGAAGGGAATGAACTACTTGCAATAACTGTGGCATCATTAAAGACTTCCAGAGCAAAGCAGAAAATAAATGGTAAATCGTGATTTGTAAATTGTAAATTGTAAATCGTAAATTCTGCTTTATGCAGTTTAGGTAAATGAACATCTATCAAAAAAAAATAAGGTGGAAGCTAATCCTGTTTGTGATGGCTGTAATAATAGGCCTGTCTTCACTGTGGTATACTGACTACATAGTGACACAAATTTCTGTCGAAGAGCGGGCCAAAGTTGAATTGTGGGCCAATGGTACCAAGTATATTGCCAATAATATTGAATCTGACGGCGATTTTTCATTTTTGTTTGATATCATTCGCAATAATGAAACGGTTCCTGCAATCCTTACAGATCAGAATGACAATATTATTTCTGATAGAAATTTGGATTCTGCCCAAACAAATAATGAGGAATACATGAAAGAGCAACTAATTATTATGAAGTCTCAACATCAACCAATTGAGATTGAGTTATATGAGGGGCAAAAAAATTATATCTATTACAAAGACTCATTTTTACTTACACAATTAAAGTATTACCCATTTATACAGTTGGCTGTAATTTCTCTTTTTATTATGGTTTCTTACTTTGCAATGAGTGCTTCGAGAATTGCAGAGCAAAACCAGGTTTGGGTTGGAATGGCTAAAGAAACTGCACATCAATTAGGAACTCCTTTATCCTCATTAATGGCATTATTAGAAAATTTTAAATCTAAGATTGGAACAGACGAAAATGTCGAGGAGTTAGAGAAAGATGTAAACCGATTAGAGCTTATCACTGAAAGGTTTTCTAAGATTGGATCTGCTCCTAACCTTCAAGATGAAAACGCAGTAGAGGTAGTTGAAAACTCTATTAGGTATTTAAAAGGTAGAACTTCGGATACAGTAAAGTTTAATGTGATCTCTGCTAATAGTGAACCAATATATGCCAAAATAAATATTCCACTGTTTGATTGGGTAATGGAAAACCTTTGTAAGAATGCTATTGACGCAATCAATGGAACAGGGACAATAAATATCAATATTAGCGAAAGCCCAAAAAATGTGTTCATAGATGTTCAGGATTCTGGTAAGGGAATTCCCAAAATTAAGGTGAAGACTATTTTTAAACCTGGATTTACTACAAAAGCTAGAGGATGGGGCTTGGGTTTATCTCTTGCTAAAAGGATAATTGAAAATTATCACTCGGGTGAAATATATGTAAAAGAGTCAGAAATTAACAAAGGAACTACGTTCCGAATAGAGTTAAACAGGTAGCGAATAATGTCATTTTTGGTATATTTGTGATTCAGTTAAAGTGTAGTAAGTAATTTTTTGAATACATGAGAACATTGCAGTTTAGAGAAGCATTGAGAGAGGCCATGTCGGAAGAAATGAGACGTGATGAAAATATTTTTCTCATGGGAGAAGAGGTGGCAGAATACAATGGGGCTTATAAAGTAAGCCAGGGAATGCTTGACGAATTTGGGGAGAAAAGAGTTATTGATACTCCTATATCAGAATTAGGATTTGCAGGAATTGGAGTTGGAGCAGCAATGAACAATCTTCGCCCTATCATTGAGTTCATGACCTTTAATTTTTCACTTGTAGCAATTGATCAGATAATAAATTCAGCCTCTAAAATGAACAATATGTCTGGAGGGCAATTCAATACTCCTGTGGTATTCAGAGGACCGACTGCCTCCGCAGGAATGCTTGGAGCCCAGCATTCAAATGCTTTTGACAGTTGGTATGCGAATACTCCAGGGTTAAAAGTGATTGTGCCATCTACCCCTTACGATGCAAAGGGATTACTTAAAACTGCTATCAGGGATGATGATCCGGTAGTTTTTATGGAGTCTGAACAAATGTATGGTGATAAAGGCGAAGTTCCAGATGGAGAGTATTTGTTACCGCTAGGTGTTGCTGATATCAAAAGAAAGGGATCAGATGTCACTTTGGTAACTTTTGGTAAAATCCTAAAAGTAGTTATTGCTGCGGCAGAAGAATTAGCTAAAGAGGGAATAGAAGCAGAGGTTATAGATCTTCGAACAATTCGGCCAATAGATTATGAGACTGTTATTCAATCTGTAAAGAAAACTAATAGAATGGTTGTTGTAGAAGAAGCATGGCCACTAGGTTCAATTGCTACTGAGATCACATACAAAGTACAAAAAGATGCATTTGACTTTTTAGATGCTCCAATAAAACGAGTTACTACTCCCGATGTTCCCATGTCTTATGCACCTACTTTGGTAGAAGCGTATCTTCCGAGTAAAGAAAAGGTAATTAAACTTGTGAAAGAAGTATTGTACATTTAAGTACTTTATTAGATACTTTTCACGATGGCACGAATACCCATCTTGTTAAATTTTTTATATTTAAAATCCTTTGGCCAATTTTTTCGTATAAATATAATTGTACTGTTACATAAATGTCCAATGAGATATTTTAATGCTCATATGATCAGATTATTCCAGTTTGTTGTTCTGGTATTTCTTATGGTAGGAACTGAATGCTACTCACAGGTAAAGAATTTCAAATTCTATTCTGTTGAGGATGGCTTGGCACAATCACAGGTAAATAGCATATATCAGGATAGTAAGGGAAACCTTTGGATAGGTACCAATGGAGGTGGACTTAGTATTTTTAATGGTCGTTCCTTTAAAAACTACACTGAAAAGGAGGGTTTAGGAAGCAATATTATAAATTCTATTATTGAAGATAGCAAAGGAAGAATGTGGTTTGCCACTTGGGGTAACGGAATTTCAATGTTTGACGGAAAGTCGTTTACAATATATACAATGGATGATGGCTTGTGTGATGATAAGTTCTATGATATTTTAGAGGATAGTTATGGGAATATATGGTTTGGTTCAAGAACAGGAATTACAATGTATGATGGAAAGGAATTTAAATGTTCGATGGATTGGAAAGAATTGGAGAAAATTCAAATTACTGCAATAAATGAGGATAGGAACGGTGTGATATGGTTTGGCGGTCGGAAACTTATGCGGTATAATGGACAGGAATTTCAAATAATTGAAAGTAAGGAATTGGAGAATATCGGTATTACGGCCCTCCATGTTGACAACAAAGGAGACCTTTGGATAGGAACATGGCAAAATGGGGTATTTAAGTATGATGGATCAGAATTTACAAGTTATACAACTCAAAATGGGCTCACTCACAATATTGTATCTTCCATTACTGAGGATAAAGAAGGAAACATATGGTTAGGCACTTATGGTGGATTAACTAAATATAATGGGAGTGTTTTTGAAAAATATACTCCAAAAGGAGAATTAAAGGTAAGTGTTATTTATTCCTTGATGGTGGATTTTGAGGGAAATTTATGGATTGGAACTGCAGGTCAAGGCTTAGGAGTATTTCAAGGAGAAAGATTTATTCATTTTAATAGGGAAGTTGGGATTAACAACGATATGATCTGGTCGATATTGGAAGACAGGAAGGGGAATATGTGGTTTGGAACTTATGGGGGAGGGGTATCAAGAGTAGAAAATTTTTATGAAAAGATCGATGCATTTAAGCCCCTTGATATTAAACACTTTACAGAAAAGGATGGGATAAGTAATGATCGAATATACAATATTATAGAAGCTAAAAATGGAGATATTTGGTTTGGAACCTGGAATGGACTAACAAAATATGACGGTAAGAGCTTTAAAACTTTTGGAAAAAAAGATGGTTTGGAGAGCACCATCTTTTACTCGATCATGGAAGATAAAAAAGGTGATTTATGGGTTGGAACACTTGGTGGAGCTTATAAATATGATGGTACAAGTTTTAATAAATTCGCTATCAAAGATGACATGGATGAAAACGTCAATATATATATTGTTTATGAAGATAGGAAGGGTAATTTATGGTTTGGAACTGAAGGAGAAGGAGTTTTTAAGTACAACGGAAACAGACTAATACAGTATACTCAGGAACATGGTTTAGCAAGTAACCTTATCATTTCAATTCTTCAGGATGAAAAAGAAAATATGTGGTTTGGAACCTATGGGGGTGGAATTTCGATATTGATAGATAACCCCAAAGAGTCTACTCAAATAAAAGATATAAAAGAATTTAAGAAAGGGGGTCGAACCATCTATTGGGATTATGTTACTACCGAGGATGGGTTAAGTGATGATGGTATAATATTAATGATATTTGACGATAAGGGCAATTTGTGGGTAGGCAATAATAAGGGGGTTGATAAATTCTATACCAATGGATACTATAATTATGGGACAAAACTAGTAGAGAATTTTGGCAAAGAGGAAGGCTTTGTAGGTATAGAGTGTAACGCAAATGCCACCTTTAAGGATAGTAGAGGAAACCTTTGGTTTGGTACAATTAATGGTGCCAGTATGTACAACCCTGGTGAAGATAAAATTAATCAGGCTGAGCCATTTACTAACATTATAAAAACCAGGTTGTTTTTTGAAGATTATGATTTTTCAAAATATGCTGATAGGATAAATAAGGCTACAAACCTTCCGGAAGGACTTATTTTACCTTATGATAAAAATCACCTTACTTTTGATTTTATAGGAATCAGTCTCACAATTCCGGAAAAGGTAAAATACCAATATAGACTGGTTGGCTTTGATAAAGACTGGTCGCCTATTACGAAAGAGACTTATGCTACATACTCAAACCTATTTCATGGAAATTATGAATTTCAGGTTAGGTCTTGCAATAATGATGGTACCTGGAATAAACAACCTGCAAGGTTTGCATTTGCAATAGTTCCACCTGTATGGAAAACGCCTTGGTTCATTATACTTTGTTTAGTATCAATTAGTGGATTGTTATATCTGTTTGTACGTCTAAGAACCAATACTCTGCAAAGGGAAAAAACAGTTTTGGCCGACAGGGTAGATGAACGAACAACAGAGCTGAAGGGCGCATATGAAAATCTAAAAAGGTTGGAAAAGCACAAGGAGACCCTTACCGAAATGATAGTTCATGACCTCAAAAATCCTTTAAATAGCATAATCGGATTTTCAAAAAGACAACCAGGTAAAAATGAAACAGAGGCGATACATCAGGCAGGAGTTCAAATGTATAATATGGTCTTGAATATTCTTGATGTTCAAAAGTATGATGATTCAGATGTGAAATTAGATAAAGCGGATTATCCATTGTCTTTAATGGTTCATGATGCTTTGCGACAAATAAAATTATTGATAAAGCAAAAAAGTCTGAAAATAGAAAATAGGGTCAAGCCAGATTATCATGCAACTGTGGATTTTGAAATTATCTCACGCGTAATAGTTAATATGTTAACTAATTCTGTTAAGTACTCTCCGGTTGGGGGTAAAGTAATTATCAAAGCTGATGAAGTGAAGAAAAAAGGTGGAGATTTTCTCAAGGTATCCATTGAAGACGAGGGTATCGGGATACCACACGAAAACCTTGAGAAAATATTCGATAAGTATTCACAAGTCGATGCAAAAAAGCTAGGACAAACCAGGTCCACCGGTATTGGGTTAACATTTTGTAAAATGATGGTTGAAGCTCACAGTGGTGAAATATGGGCGCTTTCTGAAGTGGGTAAAGGGGCAACTTTTTATTTTACCATACCCAAAGCGGAAGTTGAAGACATGATGGGTGAAGTGAATTTGGATGCATTGATGACTGATGAGATGAAGCGATTGGAGCTATCCGGAGGAGATAAAAAAATATTAATTCCGTTGCTTGAATCTTTTAAACAGTTGGAAGTATATGAAACTAGTAAGAATATGGAAATACTAAATACGCTTACGTTAAATGGAAATGAAGCACTTAATCAATGGAGAAGTGAAATGGAAACGGCAATATTTAACTGTGATGAAACTAAATATCAAGACTTATTGCAATTAATTGAGTAGTACATGTTTAAAGTTTGTAAATTTGTTAAATGTAGTGATGATCAAAGGTTTGTTGGATTTTGAAATGAAAACGCAAAAAATAGTATTATCTTTTTTGATATCCTTAACATTATGTTTGGTTGAAGTCCAATTTGGTTTTACTCAGTCATCTAATTTTACTACTTATTCGGTAGATGATGGTTTAATCCAAAGCCAGGTTGTAGACATTTATCAAGATAAAGAAGGAAACCTTTGGTTTGCGACCTTTGGTGGTGTTTCTAAGTTTAATGGGAAAAGTTTTCAAAATTATACCACCCGAGATGGATTGCCTGCAAATATGTTACGGGCGATGGTTCATGATCAACATGGTAATTTCTGGTTCGCAACTGATGGAGGGGGAATTTCAAAGTTCAACGGTACTTTTTTTGAAAACCTAACTTCTGAAAATGGCCTGGGTAGTAATCTTGTAATGGCCTTAGATTTGGATAATGAAGGGAATTTGTGGGTAGGTACATGGGGTGCTGGATTATCTAAGTTAACATACACTTATAGTGATACCGAAGAGAGACCTAATATTACGTTTCAGAACTATCTGAAAAAAGATGGACTGGTGGATGAGGATGTTAACACAATTTTGGTTGATAAGAATAACAACATTTGGGTTGGAACCAACAATGGGTTATCGATTTACGACCCGGCTGCTACAAAGACAGGTGGTACAAATTTTTACAATTATACAACGGAAGATGGATTGCCCGGGAAAGTAATACGAACATTGTTTGAAGATAAAACAGGCAATATTTGGATTGGGACTTCGAAGGGATTATGCATTTCTAATTTTGACCATAATAGCAAGAAACTCAGTTTAAGTTATGAATTCACCGAACAAAATGGATTAGTTCATAACAAGATCTTTTCAATTTTACAAGATCATGATGGTGATGTTTGGGTGGGGACCTATTCAGGTATTTCTAAAATTATTGTGAATCAAGACAATACTTTTGAAATAAGCAATTATACCACTGAGAATGGGTTAAGTAATAACTTCATACGAAAAATATTTGAAGATCGAGAAGGGAATATCTGGATAGGTACTGATGGGAGTGGACTTTGTAGATTTTCTGGTAATCGCTTCGTAAGTTATACTACCCAAAATGGACTGGCAGGAGTAGTAGTAATGTCAATTTACAATGATTCGAAAGGAAATAAATGGTTTGGTTACTATGGAAACGGAGTATCAAAATTTGGAATAGATGCGAATGGAAATAACACTATTGAGCACTTTACTAAAAAGGATGGTTTAGTTGGTGATTATGTTTGGACAATAACAGAGGATAAGGATGGTAAAATATGGATAGGAACTAATTCCGGGGTAACTGTTATAAACTCAAATGACGAAAGTTTACTTTCTAATAAAGGGACAGCTAAACAACACGTTGAATTTCAGAATTACACTATCAACGATGGACTGATCAGCAATCTTGTTCGAACAATAATACAGGATAGTAATGGCGATATGTGGATGGGTACCCGGGGAGGAGTTTCTCATTTTAATGGTTCTGATTTTATTAATTATACTTCAGAGAATGGTTTGCTAAGCAATGTTGTTTGGTCCATGATAGAAGATAAAGATGGCATTTTTTGGTTCGCAAGCTTCAAAGGGATCACACAATATGATCCAGAAAAAAACCAGTTTAATTATTACACCGAAGAAAATGGATTGGTACGAAATTGTGTTTGGAACATCAATGAGGATGCTGAGGGAAATATTTGGTTTGGAACAGAAGCAGGCATTTCAAAAATAGAATATCATAGCAAACAGAATCCGAAGTTTAACAATTTCACAATTCAGGACGGGTTGCATTCCAACAGTGTTAATTTGTTGGCAATAGATAACCAAGGTCACGTTTGGGCTGGAACCGCTGATGGGATCGACAAAGTGATTTTTAATGAAGACGGTAGCATTGATGAGGTAAAGCATTATGGAAAGTTAGAAGGATTTGTCCACATAGAAACCAACCAAAATTCAGTGTGTATAGATGATAACGGTGCCATTTGGTTTGGTACCATCAACGGGGCGATTAAATTTAATCCTGAAGAGGATATTATTAATGAAGTAGCTCCGATTACGAGAATTAGCGATATCAGGATTTTTTATCGCGAGGAAGAGCTACCCGAAGATAATGTCTTTCCATTCAATAAAAATCACTTAACTTTTAATTATATAGGTGTCAGTTTGTCTATTCCTGAAAATGTAAGGTATCAATATAAACTTAGCGGATTTGAAAATGACTGGTCACCAATTACTAAAGAGACCTTTGCAACATACTCTAACATTCCTTCTGGTGATTATTTATTTTTGGTAAGGGCTTGTAATAACGATAGAACTTGGAATTCTGAACCTGTATCTTACAGTTTTAGTATAGTAACCCCTTTCTGGAAGACATGGTGGTTCTATAATATTTGCGGTTTAGTAGTCGTGCTTTCTGTATGGGGATTTATAAGATACAGAATTACAAGCGTTGAGAGTCAGAAAAGGAATCTGGAGGAAAAGGTTGCAGACCATATTAAGGAGTTAAAAATTTCCGAAGAAAAATACCGCACCCTCATACAAAATATGAATGAGGGGCTTTTAGTAGTTGATAATTACGATGTGATTCAATTTGTAAATGAACGCTTTTGTGAAATGATCGGATATACAGAGGCTGAATTAATTGGAGAAGTTACTAGCGAGCTGTTATTGTCAAATGAGAACAAGAAAGTTATAGACCAAAGATTAGCGGACAATCGCAATAGTAAAACAGAGCAGTACGAGATTCAGATAAGTAAGAAAACAGGAGAAAAATTATGGCTATTGATAAGCGCTTCACCAGTTTTGGATTCTGGAGGCAATATCATTGGTTCATTGGGAATTCACACGGATATTACTACAAGAAAAACTGCTGAAGACATAGTTCAAGGAAAAAATTCAGAGTTGCAGCAAAAGAATAAAGAAATAGAAAAAGAAAAAGAAAAAGTAGAAATGGCAAATGTTGCCTTGAAAGAGGCTTATGATAAATTGATGACACTTGAGGAGTTTAAAGAATCAATGACCGAAACGATTGTTCATGACCTAAAAAACCCATTGAATAATATTATTGGACTTTCAAAAAAAGTCCCCAATAAGGATGAAGCGGATATCATCAATCAGGCAGGGTTGCAAATGCTCAATATGGTTTTGAATATTCTGGATGTACAAAAATTTGAGGATACTAAAGTAATGCTAGATGTAAAATCATTTTCAGTTTCTTTAGCACTACAGGATGCTTTACGGCAGGTTAAAGTATTGGTAAAACAAAAAGGATTGAAAATTAATGATCAAATAGATCCGAAGTATCAGTGTAAGTTCGATTATGACATTATAACTAGGGTACTGGTCAACTTCTTAACCAACAGCATAAAATATTCACCTTCGTTTGGAGAAATAAAAATCCAAGCTGTTCCTGTATCAGTTAATAAAAAAGAGTTTTTACAGATATCTGTTACAGATCAGGGTGTAGGTATTCCGAAAGATAAAATTGATCAAGTGTTTGATAAATTTTCGGTACTAGGATCAAAAACTTCCGAACAAATACACTCTACAGGATTAGGTCTTTATTTCTGTAAAACGATGATAGAAAATCATAGCGGTAATATTTGGGTTGAATCCAATAAAGATGAAGGAACAGTATTCTATTTTACTTTACCCAGGGAAGTGGATATAAAAATCGAGGATATTGAGCAGGATTTTGTTAATCTAAACGGAGATTCAGGGGTAATGCTCAATAGTGATGAAAGAAAAATTTTAGAGCCATATATTCAGTCGTTTCTAAAAGTTCAGGTATATGAAACAAGTAAGACTTTGGATGTTTTAAAAGAAATTGATAAATTCGATAATGAATCGATAAAACAGTGGAAACAGCAAATGGAATTGGCTATTTTTAATTGTGATGAAGAGAAATATGTAGAATTGTTATCTATATAAATTAAAAAATATTTAGCATGGCTTATACAATATTAGTTGCAGATGATGAAAGAAGTAATCTTCAGTTAATTCTGAATTATCTTGAAGAGGCGGATCAGGATTATGCGGTAATTTCAGCTCCCAATGGAATGGTAGCATGTAAGCTGGCAACGGAAAAAAAACCTGATATTATTTTAATGGATTGGATTATGCCTGGTATGTCAGGAATTGAAGCCGTGGAATATTTGAAAAAGCAGGAAGAAACCAAAGACATTCCTATTGTAATGGTTACCGCCCAAACTTCATCTGAAGAATTGAAAAAGGGATTGGAAACAGGTGCTATGGATTACATTAAAAAGCCTGTTGACAAAGTAGAGTTACTCGCAAGGGTAAGATCAGCAATTGAGCTTTATGAATCCTATAATAAGATTAAGGCACAGCAAATCGAAATTGCTAAGGCGAAAGAGCAGATAGAAAAGTACGCGGCTGAGTTGGAAGATCGAAATCAAGAATTGAGAGAGTTTACAAGCATTGCATCCCATGACTTAAAAGAACCACTGAGAAAGGTAATAACTTACAGTTCAAGATTGAAGGATATTTTAGGCCAAACTGAGGATGAAAAAGTTACTGACTATCTTGAAAAACTAGTGGAAACAGGAGCAAGGATGCAGAGCTTGATAGAAGATCTGTTAAAATATTCAACAGTTTCTATAAAAAAGGAACCATTTGAAGATACCGATCTGGAAAAAGTATTAAAAGATGTAGTTTCTGATTTGGAAGTTAGGATCAAGGAATCTGGTGCACAAGTTGAGGTAGACGATAATTTACCAAAGATTAAGGCTGATCAAACCCAAATGCGTCAGCTATTTCAAAACCTTATATCTAATGCCTTGAAATTTCAAAATAAAGGTAATGTTCCCAAAGTTTCCGTTAACAGCCAAATAGTTAACAAAGAGTTTATTGAAATCAAGGTTAATGATAATGGTGTAGGGTTCGATGAAAAATACCTAGACCGTATTTTCAAACCATTCCAAAGACTTCATTCACCTAAAGATTATGAAGGGACTGGAATAGGCACAGCAATATGTTACAAAATAGTAAGCCGACACGGAGGTGAGATCACTGCTACCAGTACACCAGGTGAAGGTTCTTCATTCATAATAAGAATACCCGTAAAAAATAACGGGGAAACCCAAGAATAACCTTAGTTACTTTTTCTTTGCTGCTTTTTTCTTAGCTGCAGGTTTTTTCGCTGCTGCTTTTTTCTTAGCTGCGGGTTTTTTCGCTGCAGGTTTTTTCTTAGCTGCAGGTTTTTTCGCTGCTGCTTTTTTCTTAGTTACAGGTTTTTTCGCTGCTGCTTTTTTCTTAGCTGCAGGTTTTTTCGCTGCTGCTTTTTTCTTAGCTACCGGTTTTTTCGCTGCTACTTTTTTCTTAGTTGCAGGCTTTTTTGCTGCTACTTTTTTCTTAGCTGCAGGCTTTTTTGCTGCTACTTTTTTCTTAGCTGCAGGCTTTTTGGTGACTTTTTTTGCCATAATTTTCTTCTTTGGTTTTTTTATATAAAAGAATTACACTGTGCCTCTGGTTAATAGTTTATAAGGATTTTCTAGATAATCTCTTAGAGTTTGTAAAAATAACGAACCCTTAACTCCGTCTACAACTCTGTGGTCGCATGACAAAGTTACTTTCATTACATTTCCTGGAACAAGATTTCCATTCTTAACAACTGCTGTTTGTTTAATACTTCCTACTGCTAATATACAAGAATCAATCGGATTTACAATAGCAGTAAATTCTTCAATGCCAAACATTCCTAAATTTGAAATAGTAAATGTGTTACCTTCCATTTCTTCAGGTTGTAACTTTTTGCTCTTTGCTTTTTCTGCAAAGTTCTTTACTTCGATTGATATTTGGCTCAGTGTTTTGCCATCAGCAAATTTAATAACGGGAACTAAAAGACCATCTTCAACGGCTATTGCCACACCTATGTGAATGTGATGATTGTAGCGTATTCTATCACCAAGCCAACTCGAATTAACTTTTGGATTGTCCCTTAAAGACGCAGTAACAGCTTTTATAATAAGGTCGTTGTAAGAAATTTTAACAGGTGCAAAATCATTAATTCCTTTCCTGGCATCAATTGCTTGATCCATGTTTATTTCCATGGTAAGATAAAAATGAGGTGCAGAAAACTTGCTTTCCGCCAATCTTCTGGCAATGGTTTTTCTCATTTGAGAAAGACCTACTTCATCAAAGCTTTCTTTACCAACAAATTGAACTGCGGTACCACTTTTTATATATGCTTCAATATCTCGTTTTACTATCCTGCCATCATCTCCTGATCCTTTTATATAATTCAAACTAATTTGATTGTCAATGGCAAGTTTTCGGGCAAGTGGGGAAGCCTTGATTCCATCTAGATTTAAACCATTTTGCGAAGAGGTTACTTCTATTGGTTTAGCGAGTTCATCTGCCAATGGAGGAGGAGGAGGAGGTGGTGGAGTAATGCTTGCCACGGGCTTTAGTTCTGAATCAGTAAAGACCTCTACTTTTTCCTCAACTTTGTCAGGTTGGTTTTCTTCCTTTTTAACTGTCTTTTTTTCTTCTTTTAACAAATCGTCTATTTTTTCTCCCTTCTTCCCAATGATAGCAATTATCGTATCTACAGGTGCAGTCTCACCTTCTTTTATACCAATATGAAGAAGGATTCCATCATAGAAAGACTCAAATTCCATGGTGGCTTTATCTGTTTCTATCTCGGCTAATATTTCCCCGCTCTTGACAGCATCACCGGCCTTTTTAAACCATTTGACCAAAACACCTTCGGTCATGGTATCGCTAAGTTTTGGCATTTTAACAACTTCGGCCATATTGTCTTTTAGTTGTAAATATAAAAAGAAATTTTTCTTACAATTTTAAATCTTCTAATCTTTAAATATTCCAATCTTTCAATCCATTATAAATGGATAGTCCTTTTGTGCGTAAATATCTTCGTAAAGATCTTCTGGGTCAGGGTAAGGAGAATCTTCAGCAAACTTAATAGATTTATCCACAATGCTATCAACTTTTGTATTGATTTTTTGGATTTCCTTTGAGGTAGCTAGCTTGTTCTTTTTAATGGTGTTCAACAGCACATCAATAGGATCATGTGTCTTTTGATCTTCTAATTCTTTTTTTGTTCTGTACTTTGCAGGATCTGACATAGAATGGCCACGATATCTATAAGTCCTCATTTCCAAAAATGTCGGACCATTTCCTTTTCTGGCAAATTCAACTGCTTCAGCAACAGCTTTATGAACTTCTTCACAGCACATTCCATCAACCGGTTTGGAGGGCATATCATATCCTTCTCCTATTTTATAAATTTCTTTAACGTTGGTTGTTCTTTCCACGGAAGTTCCCATTGCATAATAATTATTTTCGCAAATGAATACTACAGGAAGTTTCCAAAGCATTGCCATGTTAAATGTTTCATGCATTGCTCCTTGCCTTACTGCACCGTCTCCAAAAAATGTTAAACATACGTTGCCGGATTCTCGATAATTTTCTGCAAATGCAATTCCTGCACCTAAAGGTATTTGCCCGCCAACAATTCCATGGCCACCATAAAAATTGTGTTCTTTGGAAAATAAGTGCATAGACCCTCCTTTTCCTTTCGAACATCCTGTTTTTTTACCAAACAACTCAGCCATAATGGAATCAGCTGGGATTCCTTTTACTAATGCTAAAGCATGATCCCTGTATGCAGTAATAAATGCGTCTTCAGGTCTGGTGGCAGTAGAAGCACCAGCAGCAACTGCTTCTTGCCCAATATATAAATGACAAAATCCCCTTATTTTTTGTTGAATGTATAGCTGCCCGCTTTTTTCCTCAAACTTTCGCATTAAAAGCATTGACTCATACCAGTACAAATAAGTTTTCTTACTGTGCTTATTCGTAGTACTTACTTTTTTGGAGGAAGCTGTCATCTTTTCTTTTTTCTTTCTTGCTAAAACTGTCACCATAAATCGTTTGTTTTGTTCTTATTAACAAAAATATGAATATTTTTTGAAAAGCATGATTGGTATTAATTATCCACAGTTAAAAACCCTTGATAAAAGAGCTATGAGCATAGTTGTGGATATGGCAACTCTGAATTTATTTATATAAAAATGTAAATTATTTGAAAAATTTACGTTTAATATAGTATTAAATGAAAAAAAATCATGACTTGGATTAAATTTAGCGGTGAAAAAATTGAACTTCCTATTAAGAATCAAGTTGAAAATGCGCTCAAGCGAGAAACAGCTCTAGGTCATAAATTGAAGGTTTGCATTGGAACAGATTCTTTAGTAAAAGGGGCTACTACGCATTTTGCAACGGTGATTGTAATTTTGAGAGAACAGAGAGGTGGATTTATGTATATCCATCGAACCAGGAGCAAGAACAAAATGACTATTAAGGAACGTATGTTATTGGAAGTTTCTAAATCAATTGAGATTGCATATGCATTATGCGATTTATTGGACTCATATAATATTGACTTGGAAGTTCATGCCGATATTAATACAAATCCAAATTTTAAATCAAATAAAGCGCTTAGTGATGCAATGGGATATATACTAAGTATGGGATTTATCTTTAAAGCAAAGCCCGAGGCTTTTGCCAGCACAAGTTGTGCAAATAGAAAGATTTAATAAACTTTTCTTTACATTCTTACATCAAGAATGCAGTGAATTGGAATTGTAATTCCTCCTTTTAACAAAACGTATTTTTCGGTAGTGGCCCAAATGGTAGTTTCTACTTCTTTAATTCCATTTGTTGTCTCAAAGTCAATTCTAACTTTACTATGATATGCATTTCCTAAGGTAGTAGCTCGCTCTAATATGACTTTACGGAAATTAACATCTTCAAGTGAAAGCAAAACCTCTCCTTTAGGATAATGGTACTCCGTTAGAGATTCCTTTTGTACTAATTCAGGTGATGAAAGAGTGGTAGTTAGCATTTGTTCATACTGGGTTTCTATAAGTTTATACGAGAAAGAAATTAAAGAGTTTAGTAAAAATAATGCATTCTTACATTATTTCTTACATTACAACAAGATATAAGAGTTGTGATAAAATTAGTTGTCAGCCGGAACGAGTGAGGACTTTTGGGTGACAAAGTAAAACACCAATGACATTAAACCAAGTGTAGTAGCTGTTGAATATGCTCCAAACCTTAATCCAAGGTATGGTATAACATAAAATCCAAATAAGAAAGTTGCTAAAATCCCTCCAACAGTTGATATGGCATAGACATTACCGGCAAACCTTCCAACCTTTTTTACGTTAGTAGTTATAAGCCTGATTATCATTGGTGAAACCATGCCAAAACAAACCAATGGGGGAAATAAGAATACAAGGCATGAAATGGTTGATCCGGTACGAATTTCCATACTCAGTGTCGCTTCCATAATTCCCGAAGAGGTCATGGGCATAATTCCCATAAATAATGCTGAGATCAATAAAATAAGAAACAGTAATTTGGTATTCGGATGTTTGGCCGAAAGGTAGCCTCCAATATAATACCCAGTAGTAAGTCCACCTAATGTAACACCAATTACTGCTGTCCATACATAAAGAGACGCTCCGTAATATGGAGCTATCATTTTTGCACCAAGAAGCTCACATGCCATAACTGCTCCTCCTTCAATAAATGCAACCAGGTAAAAAAAGTTCTTAATCGTGTTATTAGACTCTTGGGACTTCGTCTCAGACATTAAAAAATATTTTCACGAAAGATATTCAAATTTTTAAGAAATATGAAACGATCATTTCTAGACTTTGGGACAAAAGAAGAAGATGATGATAGGCGAGTTCCATTATTAACGCTAAAAAATAAATATAGAAACATATGAAAGCATGGTGTTTAATGAATATTTTATAAATTGCACCCCGTTTTTAGATTATATAACAAATTTAAGCTACCAGTAAATTCTGAAAAACAATTTGAACAATGAAACGAACATGAAAAAGTCATCATTTATTATATCCAATAAGATGGTTATTTTTTACATGAGAGTTCCATATACCATTTAAAAAGAAATTATTAGCATATGAAAAAGTCAATTTTAATATCCAGTTTTTTGATTGCATTTGTAGGAGTTATAAATGCTCAAACTTGTATTGATACTGTAAAATATGTACCTGCAAGAACCTCTAGTGAAGTAGAGTCAAATGATTATGTACACACTGTTTCTTCGGATGATTATTTTTGGCAAGGATTTGGTCAGGGGTATTTTTTCAATGGTCCTGGTAGAGTTCTGGGTGCTAGCTGTAAAATAATGTTGGATTTCGATGCAGTTGATTTATCGAAGAGTGATGCCACAGCAAAAATGCATTTATATACTCTTGACGCTAACAGATATCCTGATACTCTTTTATCTACAGCAACAATTACCATTCAAGATTTAGGTAGTAAATATCAATATTTTCCTTTTGATTCGGCAGTCCCTATTTCGAAGAATTTTGCAGTATGTATAGAATTTGAGACAACAGGTCAAGCAGACACTGCTTACATTGTAACCTCAACTGATGGAGATGCAAATGGAAGAGATTTAGCTTTAACATATTGGTTAGGATCATGGTATAATGCGTTAGGTAATTTACCGTTAGACGCAGATATGTTTGTTCTTCCAGTAATGGAATATGATTTTGCTGCAGACTTATCTACTTCTCCGTATGTTTGTTATGGTGATACTTTTAAGTTTGATTACCAGAAAATTACTTTGGATTCAATGTTTAATCAGGGTGTATTGAATGGTTCTGCTAATACTTATAGTTTTGATTTTGGTGACGGGAATAAAACAAATCAGCAAGTGTATACTCATGTTTATGCCGACACCGGAGTATATTCTTTAATAAAGACCGATACATTATTGGGTTGGTCTAATACATGTACCGATGTTTTTAACATGACTGTGGAGATGCATGACATGCAAATTACTCATGGTATTACCGATATAAGTTGCCCTGGAAAAAGTGACGGAGTTATTACAGCTACCGCATCTGGAAGTATTGGCCCTTACGGATACACATGGAATGATATTTTTGCAATTCAAAAACTATCAGCTAGACCAGCGGGGGGGTATAAACTTAGTGTGATAGATCAAACAACTGGTTGTATTGTTATAGATAGTGTAGAAGTGATGGGTCCAAGAATTGAAGGTGCTATTACAAATGCCAGTTGCAATGGTGGAGATGGTAGTGCAACAATAACAGCCGTTGGCGGGGTAGCACCTTATACATATAATTGGACATCCGGAAGTACTAGCCAAACGATCTCAAGTTTGGATGCAGGAAGTTATCTTATTTCTGTTTCTGATAATGGAGGTTGTACATTTTGGGACAGTGTTGTTATTTCCGGACCTGTAGCTCTTGTAATTGGTTGGGATATTACTGACGCAACCTGCAATAATGCTGATGGTGCAGCTACTGTTTCCGCAACAAGTGGAGGAACTAGTCCATATTCCTACATTTGGTCAACGGGGTCAACCACAACTTCAATAGCTAGTGTTTTTGCTGGAACTTATACAATAACCATTATGGATAGTGATGGTTGCAAAGAACCTTATGACGTAGTTATCAAAAATTCAAACGGCCCATCAGCTACGATCACTGTTGATGCATCAATAAGTTGTAATGGAATTAGTGATGGTGCAGTTAGTGTTGTGGCTACAGGTGGAACACCTGGTTACACCTATAGCTGGTCAAATGGATCTACTGCAATAAGCCTTACTAGCCTGATGGGTGCACTGTATACTGTTACGGTTACAGATAATGGTTCTTGTAGTGTAATTGAGGATGTTGACCTTACAGAGCCAGATGC
>JAESSM010000185.1 GCA_016764115.1 Bacteroidia bacterium
ATCCCCTTTGTATTCATCAATTGGTTCGAAAACTTTGTCTGAATATCCTGGATATGAACAATTCCCTACTTTGCTGCCATTGCTTGAGGTCCAATCAGAACTGGAAACTTCTCCGAATGGGTAATTACCTCTCTTGTTATTGACATACCCATCCGTGGGATATAATGCAAATAAGTCTGAATACATTGGATAATTATCGTTAAACCAACTCTTAGGAAATGAATGCTCTCTGTTGTAACAATCCCCCTCTGAATCGTAATTTCCGCATTTATCACTAGTAAATGTATACGTGTATGATGGAGTGCCTCCAGGATTATCCGAATAAATATCCCAGACTTTACCCGATGTAGCTACATCTGTTGTTTTAAAATGATTCCATGCATCATCATAACCTTGTTGATCATGGTTTTTGATAAGATCATAAAGCGCTTGATATAACTCATCACCCCATTTATTATATACACCATCATAATAACCAGCTGTTGTTTGCGCAAACAAAACAACAGGAATCATTGCCAATATGAAGATTACACCTCTCATTTCTCTTAATGCAAGTTCTGCTTAATTTTACTTATGGGTAATTAAAATCAAAATCTTGATAATTTTACAATCTCTCAAGGATTATTTAAGCAATTTACCATTTCTTCTATAATCTTATCCTTTGATTTTAAACGATATTGCATCACCCATCTTGGATGCGGAAGAGGTATGATTTTTTCAAAAAAACCATATTTTGAGTTTAAGTCATTCAAATATTTAAAATTTTTGCCTTTTCCAAAACTATAAGCTATTGATCTATCTATTCCAAAGTTCATGTGGTCCTTAATAGATGATACGATATAATTCTTTAAACTGTTTTGTAGCTCCTTTGAATCATAATAGTTGATGTTTTTATTATTGTGTGTAAATCCTAATGGACAAACTGACGTAATATAAAATTGATTATAAAAGCATTTTACTCCCCCAAATTTATGTATTAACTCATAAACGAATTTGGATGACAGCTCTGCTTTATTTTCAAAATTATTTTTAATGCCTAAATCAGTTCTTAACCTTATTGGGTCAGTAAATGGTATACCGGTGACACCTGCTCCAAATCTGCCCGGGTTTATTCCAATTATTAATACTTTTTTGTCCTTAGTTGATAAGTAGTTATGGCAAAACTCCTTTAATACTTTGCTTACTGCTGGATTTAGAAATGGGTTAAGTA
The DNA here is from genome assembly GCA_016764115.1 of Bacteroidia bacterium. Classification (GTDB taxonomy): domain Bacteria; phylum Bacteroidota; class Bacteroidia; order JAESSM01; family NORP286; genus NORP286. Next base: position 1,211 of record JAESSM010000185.1, read on the forward strand.
TTTTGATATCCGCAGGAACATCAATTGGCTGATTTATATTATTGTAAAAATCAATTACTTTATCACCAAACGTCATTATCTTGTTTTTATAAATCTATTTTATAATCCATATTATTCAATACCTCCGGAATATTTCCGAGGGCTACTTTACCCCTTAACTTCTGCACTGTATACGAATTTAATTGACCATTAAATGGGGTAATTATTTGCTTCAATTCACTCTTGGCGGTATTCACATCAAGCCAAGTTGCTTGATTTTCTTGAGTGATGATTACTGGCATTCGCGGTTCTGGTAATTTGGGATTATTATGAATGTTTGACATTAATTCATTTCCGGTGGTCGTTACAATAGTAACTGAGTTTATACATCGATCTTGCGAATCCCATTGAGACCAGAGCCCTGCTACCCCGAATGGCATTTGATCTGGCATTGATATTCTAAATGGAATTACTAGGTCTTTAGCATGATGGTGCTCGAAAAAGGCATCTAACATTATCACACATCTCTTATTCTTAGCAGAATTTCTAAATGAAGGTTTTTCGAATATCGTTTCGCCACGGGCGTTTAATGTCTTATTGCTTATTTGCACCGCATTATGAGAGTCTTTAATCCAAGAAGGAATTAATCCCCAATAAAACCAACCCACATTAAAGCGGCCATCATTATATACCACAGGCAAATATGGGTGGCTAAAAGCATTTGAATGATAAACTGGAATATGGGAGCTATTATTGTTGGTAAGCCAATTTAGTATGCTCTCTGATTGTTCAGATGTTAACCCAAATCTTTCAGCGTATTCTTCTTTTTTTCGAGTATAGTATTGAACATCGTAGCACATGTATCCACAAAAATAAAAAAAAGCAAATAGAAAGAATTTACTGTTGCAAGTTAGTTGAGAGAAATTTCTACTCCTACGGGGCAATGATCCGAACCAATAAAGTCAGGCAGAATAAATGCTTCACTAACATTACTAATAATTGATTTACTGGTTAAGAAATAGTCAATTCTCCAACCAACGTTATTTGCTCTGGCGTTGAATCTATAGCTCCACCAACTATAGGCAATCTCATCCGGATGTAAATGTCTGAAAGTATCTACGAATCCAGCATTTATGAAATTATCCATACCATCAATCTCTACTTGAGTATAACCAGCAGTCTTGTTATAATTAGACTTTGAATTTTTAATATCAATTTCTGTATGAGCAACATTTAAATCACCGCAAACAATTACAGGTTTTTTCTTTTCAAGATCCTTTAAATACACTAGGAGATCTTTATCCCAACCTTGTCGATAATCCAGTCTAACTAATCCTTGTCCTGAATTAGGAACATACACTGTTGTTAAATAAAACTTATCAAATTCAGCCGTGATTACTCTTCCTTCTGTATCATGAATTGCAATTCCAATATCCCTGGTGATATTTAGTGGCTCTTTTTTACTTAGAATAGCGGTTCCTGAATAACCCTTCTTTTCGGCAGAGTTAGAATTAAAAGTGTATTCTGAATACTCCTTAAGCACTTCTGCAACCTGATCATCTTGGGCTTTGGTCTCTTGCAAACAAAGTACATCAGGATTCAATTTTTTTAAAGATTCGTCAAATCCTTTTTTTGCTACAGCTCTTATTCCATTTACGTTCCAGGATATTATTTTCATCGTTTTTATTTTAAAAATTGTGGATTCAAATGTACAAATATTTATATAGTAGTGATGTATTGCAATTCATCACTATGTATTTGATATTATTCGTTTTGCCATAGAAACCTGACGATACCTTGGATCTTCGATATATGGTAATCTTTTCATTTCAATTACCTCAATACTACAAAACTCAAATTCCTCGACTACTTTACCGGTAATACTGTAACAGCCCGGACCTCGAAAAGGATATCTTGAAGCTGTTATAGAAAAATGTACTGTATCAATAAATCTGCCGTCCAGATCCACAAAAGTTCCAAACTGCATGCGATCTCCTTTAGCCGTATTGGTATTTTTAACATGCATTAAATAGCCAATAATACTCACCAATTCATTTACCCTATTAGGCATATTTACAGTTTTTATACTCTTATCAGAAATAGGATCCTTGAGTAAGGTAAATGGGGAACTTAGCGAAAAGCCAAGTATTTCAATCTCTTCAAAAGCATCTTCTTGATCATGATAATACAATGGAGGGATCGATATTTTTCTTATTTCCGTTTTAAAAAGATCAATTTTGGGTTTTGATTTACCAGTACCTCCAAGAAGAAAATGCGCATCCCATAATAGTTCCTTTTTTGAAATTTCTGTAAATCGAAAGGCTCCAATTCGGATAAGTAATCTCAATTGCTCCAGCGAAATACTAACCCTTTCAACAAACTCCCTCATGCTTTGATATAAACCATTAAGGTTCCGATCATAAATAATTTTCTGAGTAGTAGTAAGCTCCAGTTGTTTGACGAAGCTAAATCCGAGATGGATTACTTTGTCTTGTATTGATACTAAACTGTTACTTCTATTTATACAGGGAGCTTCAACTGTGGCTCCTAATGTTCGAGCTTCGTGGAGGTAGAACTCCGGGCTGTAAAATCCACCACCATTATTCAAAACCGCCACCATATATTCTAACGGAAAGTAAGATTTGAGATAAAGACTTTGATAACTCTCTACTGCATATGATGCTGAATGACCTTTTGCAAACGCATACCCTGCAAAACTTTCGATTTGCCTCCACACATCAGCAGTTAAATTATGGCTGTACCCTTTTGAGGTACAATTATCAAAAAACTTTTGTTTGACTAATTGAAATTCTTCCCTTGATCTGTATTTCCCAGACATGCCTCGTCTTAATACATCTGCTTCAGCTAATGGGAGACCTGCAAAATGATGAGCCACTTTAATTACATCTTCCTGATATACCATTACTCCATATGTTTCCGGCATTATTTCTTGTAGTACGGGATGTGCATCTTTTCTTTTCTCAGGATAGCGATGGCGTAGTATATATTGCCTCATCATACCTGATTGTGCCACTCCAGGTCGTATTACAGAACTTGCTGCAACTAACCCTAAGTAATTATCTACCTGAAGTTTTTTCAGTAACATTCTCATGGCAGGAGATTCAACATAAAAACAACCTATCGCTTCTGCATTTCTTAATAAATGTTTGACTTTAGGATCTTCAGTAAACTTCTTAATGTTGTGAATATCTATTTCAGGCGTCTTTGGATGGTTTTTTTTAATTATTGAAAGTGCATCTTTGATCTTACCTAACCCCCTCTGGCCAAGAATATCCCATTTATGCAATCCTATGTCTTCTGCAGTTATCATATCAAAATGCACTGTAGGGAATCCCTTGGGTGGAATATAAGTTGCAGTATAATAATGAATAGGTTTTTCAGAGATTAGAATTCCCCCTGCATGGATACTTAAATAAGACGGAAGTTTATGAATAAGGCTGCTGTACTTCAATACCAAAGCATGTATTTTATCTTTTACCGCATTAGAATTACCCTGCAAACTTTTTATTTCATGAGGCGGAAGCCCGAACACTTTTCCGATCTCTCGTATTGTCGACCTAAATTGAAAAGTATTATAAGTAGCCAATAGTGCCACATGTTTAAATCTTTGAAAGATGAACTTTGTAACGTCTTCTCGATCTGTCCAAGAAAAGTCTATGTCAAAATCAGGAGGGTTTTTGCGGAATAAGTTAATGAAGCGTTCAAAGTAGAGATCAAGTTCTATGGGATCTACATCAGTAATTCTTAGTAAATATGCAACAATGCTATTTGCCCCACTCCCCCTTCCCACATAGAAATAACCTTTACTGCGAGCATACTTTACGATCTTCCAGCTAATGAGAAAATAAGATGTGAAGTCTTTCTGATGAATTGTTTTTAATTCTTTATTTAAACGATCGGTTATATTTTGATCGATTTTATCATAGCGATATTTCAATCCATCGTAGCATAGCTTCTTCATCAATCGATAATCAAGTTTCTTATCGTTAGTATATGTTGCTTGATTTTTGTGTGGCTGGTCTGCTCCAAATTCAAAATGTATGTTGCAGTTATCAAGTAGCTGTTGAGTATTATTGATAATTTCAGGATACTCTTTAAACGTAGCTTTTAATTTGTCTTCTGTAGATAGAATTTCGGTGGGTAAACCTTCCTCTACTTTAGGTAATTTACTAAGTAACGTATTGTTATCTATAGCTCTTAACAGACGATGAGCATTAAAATCAGTTTTGTTTCTAAAAGATACAGGCTGAAGTATTACCAGCTTGTTTGTATAACCTTCCGACTTATCATGAAGCCTAAACTGTATTAACTGAGATGGCTTAATGCCTATAAACTCATTATCTCTAAGATAATCAGGAGTAATAGACCCGAAAGGATAAATTATGTAAGCATGATTAAAATTTGGAGCTCTAATTGGAAAAAAAATCTCCAGAGATAAGTGAGCATTTAGTTCATAAAATCCTTCATTACTTTTAGCAATACCTATATATTTTTGAGTAACTCCATTCCTGAAATCAATACCTATTACCGGCTTAACTTGATACTGCTCACTCATTCGGGCAAATTCCAGACAAGCAGATGTGTTATTTATATCTGTAAGTGCTAAACGCTTAACATTTTTACTTTGAGCTTCCTGAAGTAGCTGCTTTACCGACATTACTCCATACCTCAAACTAAAACATGTATGGCAGTTGATAAACATTTAAGCTCTTCTGTGTGTCGGTATTACTGGAGGTCTTCCATCAAAAGGATTTCCAAATGTTCCAAT
>JAESSM010000186.1 GCA_016764115.1 Bacteroidia bacterium
AAATTAATGCGAGGAGGTAATATTTTTTCTTTTCAACTTGACATTTTGTTCATTAATGATCAATTCAATTTCATCATTATGAATCCAAGTTATTTCTAATAATTGTTTTATTCCTTCCGGTATTGCTTTCATCGACATGTCATCATTTCGAGATTCGTATTTTGTTAAATATAGAAACCCGTCTTTGCCTATATAATACTCGTATATATGACTTCCAGCCTCTGTAAAATAGAACTTGGCAGCCCTGTTATATTTAATGATTCCCCATCCAGTCATTGAAGTTCGGATTGTATCATAAAAAATGACCTTATCTCCTTGTTCCAAGGTTGTCCTTAGAAAATTAAGTTCCCCTAATTCTGTTAACCATTCACCATTGAGTTCTGAAGTCATGTTTAAATCGATTTCAACTTCTGATAAATCAGCTTGGAATTCGTTTTTAACATTGTTTTTTGAATTTAACACTGTGTCAATTATTTGAGCAGTATTAGGAGTTTCAGAGTTAGCAGTTTGTCTGGGTTGCCCACAAGAGGCAAACATGAATGTCAAACCCCAATAACACAGTTCTTTGCTTTTATCCGCATCTTAAAATTCAAATTTTCGTTCAGTAACATTCATCCTAAACCCCAAATAAATATGGTTGGATGTTTCAGTTGGTTGTAAGGCATTTTCGTAAACCCTTCTAATCACCTTAAGGTCTAAATAGATATTTGGCTTCCATTCATAGGTTAGTGTCATATCCATTAATAAAATATCAGTTTTTAAACCTTGTAAAAAAGAGGTATTGTTCGCTGGAATAGTTGGGTCATTATTACTGAGATATATGTTGGCTCCGTAGTTAGTACTATCCATATCTAATCCCTGAGTGATAATAAAAACTTTAGAGCTAGCAGTCAATTTTGGAAACGGATTATATTTAATCCCGGCTATAATTTCTTTAAAATTAGCACCAAGTGGATGTGCCAAAGGTTGGTTGTAATGTGTATGATTAGCATCATCGTTTACATGGGTGTAAGTATATGGTCTCACCCTGTTGTATTCCAAAAGAGCATCTAAATTATCAATTCCGGCAATATCAAAATACTTAGCTCCTAGTTGTAGCCCAAACTTGTTTCCCCAATACCCACGGTTGTTTTTAAATTCACTAAAATTGAAATCATCCAAGACAAACTGTGTATATACAGAAGCGGTTTTTAAGAAGTTTATTTTCAAGTTGGTTCCCATAATTACATTATCAGGACTGCCAATTGCTTGCTCAATGGATCTATAAAAAATTAAAGGGTTTAAATAGTTCAATTCAAAATGCTGTGCTTTTGTAGTATCATTTCTTCCAAACACAACCGACTCAAACACTCCAAAATTGATATTCTTGGTGAGGTTATAGCTTAAGTGATGGATGGCCAAATACTTTTTGTCAAGCAATACATCTCCTGCAAGAAGGGAAGGAGGGATATGATCTGACACCAATTCAGCTAATAGAGTTTGATAATTTAATTTCCAGACTTTTGTATTAGACTTTAAAAACAAATAGTTATTTGAGTAATCAGATAAAACTAATGAGCGATAGCCATCACCAATAAAATTCTTTCCATGTCCAAATTGAATATTAACATGTTTAGTCGCGTTAAATGTGAAATATCCGTAAGCCGTAAAGAAATCATAACTGCGATATTTATCTTTAAACCATTTGTAATATCCTTCTCCGGGCAAGCCATATTCCATATTTACTTTGTCGCTAACATAAGACGGAAGCTGCATTTGATTTTCAGCAAGAAATGAGTAAAACCCTATCTTTTTCCCTATTAATCCCTTCACTTCCAACCCACGGGTATTGATATAAGTTACGTTAGTGCCTGATATGGTTTTTTCTGTCCCTCTTGTTAGATATAGCACAGGATTTACATACAATTCAAATTCCTTCTTAGATATAGCATAGAAGTCCTTTTTATACTTATAGAAGTGTTTTAAGATCGGTTTTTTGCTTGATCTGTTTTGAGTTTTTGAGAAAAGATATCGATCCGTTTTGCTTAACTGAGATGTGTCATTTCCCAAACTATCAAGCAAAGCATAAACTACATTGTTATTAACTGGTAAAGAAGTACTGTGATTGTTTTGAAAATAGTTTTTGGTTTGAACTCTTAATACTGCATCGTAAACATTGTTTCCTAGCGGGATATTAGGGGATTGTGCAAAAAGGACTATTGAAAAAGTGCTTAGAAAAAGAAATATGAATTTTCTCATAGGTAGTGCTAATATACAAATCACTTCTTAACGATTAATTCTACTCTTCTATTCTTGATTCTACCCTCATCAGTTTCATTATCTGTTAAAGGTTGTGAACTACCAAACCCTGAATAACCAAGCCTATTTGTTAAAATGCCATGTTGTACTAAATATTGCACTATAGATCTGGCTCTAAGAATAGATAATTTAGTATTGAAAGCCATGGTGCCAATACTATCCGTATGACCAATAATTTCAATTTTTAGTTCTGGTTTTAATTCTAATAATTTAATAACATTATTTAATTTAGTAAAAGAGTTTTGTTGTAATTTTTCTGATGCAAAATCAAAATAAACATTTGATAAAACAAAACTTTCACCAACATATAAATTTCTATTCATAAGTTTTGATAAATCAAATATTTCTGCCTTCTGGATATTATTAGATAAGCTTTTCATTATCGAAACATCATCAATAAGTATACTGGCTGATAAACTTTGAGAATTAGTTTTACAGTTATTAAAGTTGCCCACAATCAAATATTTTTCGTTTCCTTTTGAAGTATATTTGCTTGTGAGTTGTATCCATCCATGCTCGTCTATACCAGTTGCAGTATTCACGAAATTTATTTGAGGTTTGGCTAAAATTAGACCGTTACCTTCTTCCCGAATTTTATTTTCAGTTAAGAGGCAAGCGAGTTGATTTATTTTCATTGTAGATCTTTCATAAATTTCCTCAAAGTCTATACCATCATGAAGTGTTTTAATTATACTTACATGAATGGAAATCTCATAAGTGTTATTTGATTTTAATTTTTCCTTCAAAGGAACTTGTATGTATTCTCTTTCGCATTTACCATCATCCTTATTCCATGTGTTTAAATAAATAAGAGCACAAGCTAGCCCGCTTTTAGAAATATTAATGCTGTCTCTAAATGAATATATAATGGGTTTGGCTTCAGTTGGAGTTGTCCAATATGTAGCTATGTCTATATTGCACTTTTTGGCCTTACCTTTTTCTGAAGAATCATATTTGCAGTTGTTGATTTCAAAGCTTGAATTAGGAACCAGATTTTGACAGTAACAAGCAGGTAGAACGTTAAGTGATAGGGATAATAAAATAGCAAAATTGACCAGTTTCATTGTTAATCAAAGTTACATATATTTAAGAGTAACATCAAGAGTTTTAACATTCACTTCGTATATTCGCATCCAACTTAGTAGCATTGGAATTAAATGACATTAATTAAATCAATTTCAGGAATAAGAGGAACAATTGGAGGCAAACCAGGAGATAATTTAACACCTCTTGATATAGCTAAGTTTGCTTCAGCTTATGGCAAGTGGTTGCTTGATCGCAACTCGCAACACTCAACAAGCAAGTTGCGAGTAATTATAGGAAGAGATGCACGCATATCAGGTAAGATGGTATCAGACATTGTTATCCAGACATTGATCGGGATGGGAATTGATGTGCTGGACTTGGGTTTATCAACAACTCCAACCGTTGAAATTGCTGTTACCGAAGAAAATGCTCAAGGGGGAATAATAATTACGGCAAGTCACAATCCCAAACAATGGAATGCTCTGAAACTTTTGAACGAAAAAGGGGAGTTTATATCTGCAAGCGATGGTCAAAAAATACTAGAATTAGCTGAAAATAATGATTTTGAATATGCTGATGTAGATGAGTTAGGAGGTTATACCAAAGATGATGAATATATCAGTAAACATATTGATATGGTATTAAAGCTTCCTTTAGTGGATGTAGATGCAATATCAAATGCAAATTTTAAAGTAGTTATTGATTGCGTGAATTCTACGGGTGGAATTGCGATTCCGGAGCTTCTAAAAGCACTTGGAGTAAATAATGTGGTTGAATTGTATTGTGAACCAAACGGACAATTTCCACACAATCCTGAACCCTTACCTGAACATCTTACAGATATATCTGAAAAAATAGTTTCGGAAAATGCTAATTTAGGAATTGTTGTTGACCCAGATGTAGACAGGTTGGCTCTTGTTTGTGAAGATGGAAGTGTGTTCGGGGAAGAGTATACTTTGGTTTCCATTGCAGAATATATCTTGAAAAATAAAGTTGGAAACACAGTTTCTAATTTAAGTTCAACACGAGCACTGCGTGATGTTACTAATTCTAATGGTGGAAAATATTTTGCTTCAGCTGTGGGTGAAGTTAATGTAGTAACGACTATGAAAGAAAACGATGCCGTAATAGGAGGCGAGGGGAACGGAGGAATTATTTATCCAGAACTACATTATGGGAGAGATGCATTGGTAGGTATAGCTTTATTCTTAACTCATTTAGCGAAAAGTGGTAAGTCGTGTTTAGAATTAAGGAAAAGTTATCCTGACTATTTCATGTCAAAAAATAAAATTGAATTAACTCCGGAGATAGATGTAGATGATGTGCTCAATAAAATGTATAACAAGTACAAAGATGAACAAGTGAACAATATTGATGGGGTGAAGATCGATTTTGAAAATGAGTGGGTTCATTTACGAAAATCAAATACAGAACCTATTATAAGAGTTTATTCTGAAAGCAACTCTAAAGAAGAAGCAAATCAATTAGCTGAAAAGATTATTGCGGAAGTAAAGGAACTTGTTTAAAAAAATGTCACACTTAGTTTGTCGAAGTGTAATTCGTTAGTTAAAAATTAATTCCAAACTGAATACCCATTTTAGGAGCAACCCCAGTATAAAAGGGTGAGAAAATACCTCCTGTAAAGCAATTAAAATCACCTGGGTCGTCACCGGAAGTTTCTGTCTTTCTTATAGCTCCACCTGCGTAAATATCCATAGTTAATTTTTGGAACATGATTATTTTAGTTCCAAACATAACACCTCCTCCATAAGTAGTGGCAGTTGCCCTATGTGTTTCTGCGTTTCCTCCCCACCACCAATTATCTTCACACTCTATGGTTATTTTTTTGAATTGAATATTTGGAGCCATATAATAAACAATGTTATATCTTGGATATCCTTTTATCTTATTGATGGTTTTTTGATAATTGTAGATCTCAAATTTATAATGCAATTCAGTGTTAAACCCTTCCTTGTAAGTCCAATCATTATCTGCTAATATACCTCCTGCTACTACCATAATGCTACCGG
>JAESSM010000187.1 GCA_016764115.1 Bacteroidia bacterium
CCCAACTTCACTTTCGTAATGGTTTCTTATGTCTATTACTATACTATTTGGATCTTCTAAAGCATCATTGAATTGCTCTGCGTTTAGGTGATTGCCAACATTAGTTACGTCAAAAGTGCCATCTTCTAAACCATCTGCAACTATTTTATCACGAACCCGAATAGCTAATTTGTAAAATGATTTTCCATCATCTTCAATAGCACTTTTTAAAGGTACTCCTCTTGTGTATTTATCCTCATTAATTAATTCAGAAAACTTATCCCAATTTGCTTCAGGAACGCTTATTTGCGCGTTAATTCCCTCTTTGGCCAGATGAATTCTCCCGAAAATATTTAGATTTTCAAACTTTATATACAGCTCATCCCGATATTCTTGAGGATTTTCAATGATAACGTACCTGTAATATGAAACTGTTTTTCTTACAATGTACTCTTGATATAGCTTCTCCTTAAGTTCTTCCTTGTTGTATTTGTTATGGAGTACCATTTTGCAAAGATACGGGTTTTATCGTTGCAATTATCTATGACTATATTGTATATTGATTATACTGATCAGTATGACCTGCCTATCGGACAGGTGAGTTCAAATAGATACGCAAGTGTTATGCTTTGTGTTTTCTGAATTATTTTTTTACCTTGAAAACTACATTATATATTTAGACCTATTCAACATGAAACTAGTTAAAGTATTAGAGGATTTAAATTCTTTAGAGAAGAATTCCCTCATAAAGATTATAGATAATCTAATTTCCGAATCCCCAAAGAATCTTAAACAAATCGAAAAAATTCTAGTTCAGAATGACGGGCAACTAAAAAATGCAGACAACATACATATTTCAAAGATATTTGATTTGCTCGAAGATCAATTCACTGAGAGAGTAAAGATCGAATTGGCTAATGAGAAATCACATCTTGAAGTTTTTATTGATATTATTATTAGGGATGGAAATTGCATAATGCACAGGGATTGGTTTAAAGAATTATACGAAAAACAATTTAAAACAATCAAACACAAGTTAAGAGAATTTGAAACTTTGATTGAAAATGAAAAAGCAGATATTGATGAATCGCGCAGAAGAGATTATAAGGTATACCAAGCCTGTGTTCATATGGCTTACCATAATGATGAATTCTTCAACAGGGAATGTAAAATAACTATTGATGAGCAAATTATATTAAATACATTATGTAAAGAACTAGACCTCTCGAAGGAAGAATCAAGATTGATCAATTATTTAGTTATTCCACCTAAAAAACTGGACATAGATGAAGTAATTAAAGAACTGAAAGAGTTGGGATTACTTTTATACTCAAAAAAAACATTCCATGTTTTTGTTCCTGATCAGATAGTGAGAATTATTAGAAAATTGCGAGGTAAACCGGTAGCTGATAAATATTTTAGAAGAGTTTTAAAACAGTTAAAAGACCCCAATATTAACATTCTAGCAAGAAGGCATAATATTAATCGAAAATTCTCAAGGGATGAAAAGATAAAGGCAATAATTAATGAAGGCCTAGACTTTAAAAATGTTCTTTTAAATGGAATTTTTAAGGAATCTGAATCGAAAACAAATAGGAAGCTATTTATAAACAATCTAATTGAAAAGGGTCTAAAGATTGACAAAAAAATATCTGGTGCAACAGGCAAAGAAAAAATTGAAAACCTGATAAATTACTTTGACGACCTAGAACTTGATGAAAAAATTAGTATTTCAATAGATGGGTATAGTAAATTATTAATGGAATTGGATGTATTTTTTAATAAACTAAATAGAGAAGTTAAGTCGGAGTTTGAGATACAAACTGAAAATGCTTTAGACAGTAATCTTCTATTAAATTATAATATAAAACCCAAAGATATATTAGATCTTATTCATGAAAAAGATTTAATAAGATTTTGTATTAAACACGCAATCAAAACAAGGGGCAATATTATTGAAAATATGATATTGGCTTATAAAGATTCTGAAAATTTATTCATAGAAAATTACATCAATATCGCCAATAGGGATTTGGCCACTTTAAAAGAAAACGATATAATTATTAAAGAAGGTGACTTGGGCTCTCAGTTTGAAAAACTTACTGAAAAGATATTTCTACAACTTGGATTTAACGTTGACAATACAATAAAAAAGGGTCTTAATACTAGGAAAAATAAAATTGACTTAGTAATTAATTTGAGTGATAATCAAATTATCATCATTGAGTGTAAGACTTTTAAAGATAAGGATTTTAATAAGTTCAGCAGTGTATCAAGGCAAATTAGAGCCTATCAAGAATTGGCGGAGCACAAAGGATATAAAGTCATTAAATCACTATTGATAGCAAGTGAATTTAGCACAGACTTCGTCAATGAGTGTGGATATGATTACGATCTAAATTTATCGTTGATTACAGCCGAAACCTTGCTGAATATTTTAAACGGCTTTAAAAAGGTAAAAGCTAAATCATTATCATACAAATTATTTTTAAGAGATGTTAAAATTAATGAGGATATGATATTGAAAGCTATAAGCAGGTGATTTTCCTGTAGTATTTGGTCGTACGTAAGAGGATAAGGATTAGATAGTTTGGCTACCTTCCTAACCAATAATACGTGTCATTCTGAATGTAATGAAGAATCTAGTTTCTTAATTATCAATAGTTAACGAGATCCTTCAGTGCCTTCAGGATGACAAAAATGGAGTTTTGAGACAGATTCGTCTTGGTTAACACAAACAAACGCTACAGACTACCTACAGAAGGGGTGTTTGATTTCTTGGGTCTGCTTTTTAAATCTTTTGATTCAGAAGCTGTTTTTGCTAACTCTTCGGTTAGATTTGCATTTTCATCTTTTTGATTGGCCAATGCTTCATTAAGATCAGAATTTTCTTTCTTTGAATTGGTTAATTCATTATTCAGTTCCTCATTTTTTGATTTTAGACCTGTAACTTCTTCGGTAAGCTGTGATTTCTCACCGGTAAGTTTTGTAATTTCTCCCTTTAGATCAGATACCTGGGTGTTAAGGGTACTGACAGTAGCATTAAGTTTTGCATTGTCCTCCTTTAATTTTGATACCTCGGTGTTAAGGGAAGCAATTGTAGCATTGAGTTTTGCGTTTTCCTCCTGAAGATTTTTTACCTCACCTTTTAGCGAAACGATTTCAGACAAATAGCTGGTTGTTTTTTCAGCTAATTTCTCAATGTAATTTATTTTTTCAGACATGATATTTATTTTCTATTAGTTGGCGTTTATTTTCAATGTTTGACCGATAGCAATGATATTAGGATCGGAGATACCATTTTCTGAAGCAAGTTTTTTATATTGATATCCATTACCGTAATATTTCTTAGCGATCAAGTACAGCGTTTCACCATCTGAAACTGTATGTATTGTTTCTTCAGATTTTGAAATTGGTATATCCTCTGCATCAGAAGTATTTTCTACTATTGTTTGCTCACCTTCACTCATTTCTTCTGCTTCTTTTTTTTTTAGTTCTTCAAGTTCAGTTTTCAGAGTGGAAAACTCTCCCTTTAGATCTTTCAATTTACCGGATAATTCTGAATTTTCTGCAGTAAGTTTATTAACCTCTTCTTTACTAATAGGAGGAGGAGTAACTTCATTATCCTTTATCAAGGTAAAGCTTAAAAAAATTACAGCAACCAAAGCAACAGAACCCACACCGATCAAATATTTCTTTTGATTATTGAGCACTTCTCCAATTTTTTTAATGTGCGACAAACCTTCCAGATCAGAATTGCAATCCGGGCAAGTTGTAGTGTCTTCATTAATATCTGCTTGTTTACAAATGGGGCATTTCATATGATTTTAATTTTAGTTTCAGAGTAAATAAATATGAACTTGACAAGTTCCAAACAATATCTTTAAAAAGCAAAGAATTTTATTTAAAAAAACAAAAATTTTTGCAGGCAGAATAGACCATTTAAACATTCATAACATAAATAGCTGAAAATCGTTAAACGGCTATGTTATAATTGATGATGAGAAAGGTATATCTATTTGCTTTAGTATTGATTTGGATGTCTCAGTTAAATGCCCAAGACATTAACAATAAAAAGAAAAACCATCCTCATTTCGTTTTTGAAACATCTGTTGGAATCAGCCCATTGGAGATGTATACAAGCCCTGGTAGGGTTTTTAATTTTTTTAGCTACCCCTTCATTGGCCGATTGATTTATCCAATTAAAGATCTTAGAATCGGAGTTGGAGCAAATCGCTTAATGTCTCTTAGTATCTTTAAAAAAAATATCAGATCAGGTTGGAATGACCCATGGTTATTCATTATAATGGGAGTTAAACTCCATGAAACTGATGTGTCTTTATTTTCTCCTTTTGTGGAATATGGGCGAACTGGATTAGCAGATTATGAAGATACATATCTAAACTTTGGATTTCATTATGCCATATTAAAGAATGGTAAAGAATTATATAGAATTACTCCCTCAATGATGTTTATAGATGTTAGTAGTATGTACTTCACCGTTAATTTTGGAAAGACTATTAATCTCACAAATTATTTTAATAAGGATAGTACAAAACAAAACTCGGTATTTTTTGATTACATAGATGTATCAACAAGTTTCAACTTTTACACTGCGGCTGATAGATTTCAATACTATTATAAGGGAGGGAGATACGATTACGGAATTACACCAACCAGAAAAATTATACCAACAACGATAAAACTAATACACTCTACAGGGAAAAATTTCAACATTGGGTTTGGGTATCAAAATGAAGTTATCAAAAATAAAGAGTTGATTTTCCCTATTGTACAAGAATACAATGCATACCTACACATGAAATCTCTTTTTTTAACACTTGAATATGATATTTATCAATTTAAAAAGTTCAATTCAAGCATCACAATCGGTGGAGGACACTCACTAGAATTTTGGGAACTGAAATTTTTGGACTTTGGATTAATTGGATACTATCAAATCAATGATAAAATGGATCTACTAGTAAACCCGAAATTAAGTCTAATATTCAATGGGAATGATGATAAAACACCATTCTATAAATATGGAATAGAATTAGGAACCAGAATGAATTTAAATTCTATAGCCAAATTCAATAATACTCCTAACGAAAATGACAAATTGAAGTCATTAGGAATTTCAATAAGGTATCAATACAATACCATTAGTCAAGAGTCTATAGCTTTTGCTACTGATTTTAGAAATGCTTATAGAGTCCTTGATAGAACTATAAAACATTTTGAGGTATTTTATGAACATTCACTAATTAACAATCATTCGGTAGGTATTGCACATAATAAAGCCAATCACGAGCCAATGGATTATTGGACGAATAATGACTCTGATTTGAAAGATTTTCAAATCTATTATAACTATTACGCATTAATACAAAAGAACCTTCAACCAAGTAACACTAGTAATTGGATTTTCCCTTTTATAGGATTTAAAATATTTTACAACCATAAAAATTATACTAGGGATTATTATGATTGGTCTGGTATGAATACATATTCCACTGATGGGATCATCACCTCAAAAACAAATCTTATTGGTGCTCAAATTGTTCCGGGATTAAGAAAAAACTTTGGCAAAATGCACTTCGACTTGGGTTTCGATGTCAATATCCTATCTAAAGTGAATGGGAAATATACCCATGATTCATATGAGTATGATAACCTTGTACTCGATTCAGAAGAACACATTTCAGAAGAATTAAATGAATGGGTTAGTTCTTATAAAAGTGGTTATCTGATAAATGAAATATTTTTTAAAGTAGGTTATAAGTTATAAAAATTACTGCTTAAGAGTCAATTGCAGTCAGGTGTTCACGTCATCGCGAGGTACGAAGCGATCTCCGACATTGATTCACCGCAGGGGATTGCCACGTCACTCCGTTCCTCGCAATGACGTACTTATTGGTGACTTGCACGCAACAAAAAATCGCCAGGTCAATTAAGACCTGACGATAAGCATATAAAAAGTTTTGGGTGAATACTTTATCTGGCTAATACCAGTTTCTTGGTTCTTATGGTTGTTCCGTTCTGGATCATTATACTATAAACACCACCTGGTAAGTTTCCGAAACTCATAGTATGTTTCAAGCTAGAACTAATGATATCGATAGTTTCAATCATTTGCAATTTGCCATGAATATCAAACACTCTAATAGTGGTTTCAGAATTTGGATCTTCAATCTCAAAATCAATAGTTGCAAAATTCCTTGTTGGATTTGGATAAATTCTGAATGCAAGATTTTGGGACACAACAGGTTCAGTTTCAATACTGGATAATTGTTTGCCACTTACAATATTCACCGTGTAATCTTCAACTTCTCCGTAAGAGAATGACTCACATGATGATTGGGCACTATTGTATTTCATCGAAACCCGCATTCTTTTTGTTCCTGTTGAAACACCTGCAGGTACTGTTAGTGTTCCAGTAATACCAGATGAATAAAGCCCTCCGGCATCAAAAGCGGTTTCACCTGCATCCGTAAAATCTCCATCTCCATTAAAGTCAATGTAAATTTTCCAGTATTCATTATAAGTGCTTCCAGAAAATCCGGGATAAAGTGTTACTGTATTACTGCTTCCCACAGTAAGGTTAGTGGATATGCTTGTTCTGTCCACGTATCCACCATCATTTCCTGATGATTCATCAATACTTCCTAAAACTACTCTTGCGATCCACTCATAACTTGCATCATTTCCCTGAGAGCCGCAATAAGTGGGAGCGGGATCAGTAATATTCACTGTGTAATCTTCCACTTCGCCATAAGAGAAAGTTTCGCATTCTGATGGTGCACTATTATATTTCATGGTAACACGCATTCTGGTTGCTCCATTTAATGCAGATGTAGGAACAGTGAAACTCCCTGAAACCGCAGATGATGACATTGTGCCTTGATCATAAACCAATTCCCCTGCATCAGCAAAATCCATATCCTGATTCAAATCAATCCATATTTTCCAATACTCGTTGTAAGTACTTCCTGAAAGTCCCGGTGTAAGTGTAAATGATGTACTCGCTCCTTTTTCTAAATCTGTAGATATAGAAGTGAAATCAGCATATCCTCCGTTGTTTCCTGTTGAATTATTGA
>JAESSM010000115.1 GCA_016764115.1 Bacteroidia bacterium
AGAAAATCTGCTCCAATGCTTAAAATAACATTAGCCTTTTCGAAATGATAGTTAGGTATAACTGCTTTATCAAAACAATCTTGATTAGCTTTTAACATTCCATAATATGAAACTGCGTCATATGTTATATGCCTGGCATTATCATGAACATTTAAGAAGTTATCAATAACTGC
Source organism: Bacteroidia bacterium (assembly GCA_016764115.1). Classification (GTDB taxonomy): domain Bacteria; phylum Bacteroidota; class Bacteroidia; order JAESSM01; family NORP286; genus NORP286. Next base: position 174 of record JAESSM010000115.1, read on the forward strand.
TTTAGTACTAGGGCTAATTATCGTTGATGAAAGTATTACTACTTCACCTCCAATTCCTTTAATTTTGGTTAATTCCGCTCGCAATTCACTGTCAACAGTATCCCAATCTGTATCAGCACCATCTTTTTGTGGTCCTGTTAATCTGCCAACATCATATAATTCTAAAACTGAGGCATGAGTCTTGGATTGCACCCCACCTTTAGTTAAAGGAGAAAGATCATTTCCTTCGATTTTAATAGGTCTTCCTTCACGGGTCTTAACTAAAATACTGCAATAGTCACCTCCTTGAGAATAAGTAGATGCATACCAGTTAGCAACACCGGGAGTAATTTCTTCAGGTTTGTTAAGGTATGGAATGGCTTTCTTAACTGGTATTTCACAAGAAGCAAGAGAGACTGCAGCAATACCAAATCCAAACATCTTTAAGAAATCCCGTCTGTCAGCGGCAATACCATTTTCTTTCAAAATGCCCTCATCAAAAGGCAGGTGCTCTGGAAATTCCTGATTTTTTCTTTTTTCGAATTCCGGCTCTTGTTTAAGCTCCTCTAATCCTTTCCAGTATTTTTTAGTTTCTGTCATTTGTATTAAATCTAAATAATCCTCTTATTTTAATAATGACATTTTTGACATTCAGTTCCACCTATATCATTAACAGTTACCATATCTATTTCCCCGTTTTTCAATTGCTCATGTAAGTCCGCAAATGCAGCTTCATGATAATAATTATTTTCTTCAAACTTCACGGCTGTTTCTCTATGGCAATCAATACAGAATCCCATTGTAATAGCCTTATCCTTTCTAACAACCTTCATTTCCTCAACCTTACCATGACAATGTTCACACTCAATACCACCAATATTCACATGTTGCGAATGATTAAAATAAACATGATCGGGCAAGTTATGAACCTTCACCCATTGGATCGGTATATTATTCTCAACATAGTTATACAACTTCTGTATTTCCGGAGAATCCTTTTTTATAACATTATGACAATTCATACAAACATTTGCTGAAGGAATTCCTGCGGTTTTACTTTTTTCTGCACCCGAATGGCAATACTTACAATCAATCTTCATGTCACCGGCATGTTTATCATGTGGGAAGTTAATTGGTTGTTCAGGAGCGTAACCATGCTGGATTCCTAAATTGGAAAGAGCCTGAATACCTTTGTTCATCCCAAATAATAAGACCCCTATAATAACAATTGTTACTACAGTTTTATTTGCAGCCAAGGAGGCGAACATTCTTTGAACTTCGCCTCTTGCATCTACTTCATTGCCCTGTTTTTCGTTAATTAAATTATTAAGTGTTGTTGCTACATTATTCAGAACAAATAATACAACTAATAATACCAGGGCAATAATTGTCAAGTACATCATTGCTGATCCGTCATCCCCAGCTGCTACAACTGCAACAGGTGCCTCTACAACTTTTGCACTTTCTTCTTTTATGAAGTTATAAACTGCTGTAATCTCCTCTTCAGATAGATTCTGATCAGGCATTTCAACACGATTATACTCATCAAACAATGCAACAGCATAATCATCACCACTTCTAATAACTGTACTTGATGATTTAACCCATGAAAGAGTCCAATCCAATGTTTGGCGGGTATGAAAATCTTTGAGATCAGGTCCTACAACTACTCCCTTACCAATGGTGTGGCAAGTTGCACAATTGGTTTTGAATATTTTCCCAGGATCGAGATCTGATTTTTCATCAGCGTATGCTGATCCAATAAAAATAACTACTGTAAAAGAGAGGCTGATTAACTTAAAGAGAAGATTCTTAATTGATGCACCCATCATTTAAAATTGTAAGCGATTTAAAAGTAACAATTTATTGAGTTAATAGCACTTATAGTTCGGCAAAATTAAAATTAATATGATTTTAAGGTACAATCACGAACAATTTTATTGTAATTTAAAATCATTCTAAATAATAACTGATGTTTTGATTTCGTATACCAATTGAATTATAATCATTACAGAAAAGTAAGGTCATGTTGAGCAGAGTCGAAGCTATTGACCGACCGGATTTCGACTCCGATCAATCTGACCCGTAGTTAGTTAAATTCTCTCTTGCAACATTTTTCCATTCCCGAAATTTATTTATTTCTTTTGCAAAAGCATTAATCACAAATCTTATAACTGCAATGTCATCCATATACCCAATTCCAAAAATAACATCAGGAATAATGTCAAATGGATTTAAGAAATAAATGATTGCCGCAACAACTGACACTATAAAAGTCCAGGGTGGTTGTTTATACTCCCCCTTTACCCAAGCGCGAACTAGCTCAATTAATAAATGTAGTTCCTCCCAAACATTTTGAAGTGCCTTTTTGTTGATTTTGGCTTTATCAATCCCTTTTGAAATAATATCCAGGATCTTGGATTTATCATTTACAATCTTTTCGGCTTTTTTAAATGCCCGTTTAAATCCTATTGGTTGTTTCATAAGGATTCACAATTAAGTCATTTTTGAGTAAAAAAGTATTAATTTTGCATAACAATGTCAGAAGAGATAAAACATGAGTGCGGACTCGCCTTGATCAGGTTATTAAAACCTTTAGATTATTACATTGAAAAATACGGTACTGCCCTTTATGGGATCAACAAATTATACCTGCTCATGGAAAAACAACATAACCGTGGGCAAGACGGTGCAGGTGTTGTAACCATCAAGTTGAATTCCGAGCCAGGGAAAAGGTACATTGCAAGATATAGATCCAATACTTCCACACCTATCAGAGATATTTTTGGTAAGATCTTTCGGAAATATGCCAAAGCCGAAAGGCAAAACCCTTCGTTATTACAAGACGCAGATTGGCTAAAATCCAATATTGGATTTTGTGGTGAATTACTGTTAGGGCATTTACGGTACGGAACACATGGTAAGAACCGAATAGAAACCTGCCATCCATTTCTTCGTCAAAACAACTGGAAAAGCAGAGACCTTGTGCTTGCGGGTAACTTTAACATGACCAATACTGACGAACAATTTGAGTACCTGGTTGGACTTGGTCAGTATCCTAAAGAAAAATCTGATACAGTTACCGTACTTGAAAAAATTGGTCATTTTCTGGATGAAGAAAACAAAAACCTGTTCAATCAATATAAGGATCAAGGTTGTACGGGTAGTGAAATATCAGAGTTGATCTTTGAGAATATTAATATCCAAAATATCTTAACTCAATCTGCGAAGACTTGGGATGGTGGTTATGCAATGGCTGGACTCCTTGGTCATGGTGATGCCTTCGTAATGAGAGACCCATCAGGAATAAGGCCGGTGCACTATTATGCTGATGATGAAGTTGTGGTTGTCACATCCGAAAGGCCACCGATTCAAACTTCTTTTAATATCCCAATAGAAAAGATAAATGAAATTAAGCCAGGGCATGCATTAATAATAAAAACAAATGGTACTGTAAATGAAGTCCAAATTAAGCAACCAACTGAACGAAAATCCTGTAGTTTTGAACGGGTCTACTTTTCAAGAGGAACAGACAGCGACATATATAAAGAAAGAAAAACTTTAGGCAGGTTGCTTGTACCAGCCGTAATGAAAGCCATTAATAACGACTTCAAGAACACAGTTTTTTCCTATATACCAAATACGGCCGAAGTAGCCTTTCAGGGAATGGTCGATGGATTCAGGGAAGCTTTATCTAATCTAAAAAACCGTGAAGCCAGGCACTCACAAAATGGTGATATTAGTAACGAACTTAAAGACCTCCTTACTTTAAAGATCAGAATTGAGAAAATTTGTGTGAAGGATGTCAAACTCCGAACCTTTATTACAGAAGATGCTTCAAGAAATGACATGGTTCAGCATGTTTATGATGTAACCTACGGAGTTGTTCAACCCAACGACATATTGGTTATTCTTGATGATTCGATTGTTAGGGGAACGACTTTAGAGCAAAGTATTCTAAAAATATTAGACAGGCTTGGACCCAAAAAGATCATTATAGTTTCCTCAGCGCCACAAATCCGTTATCCGGATTGTTATGGAATTGATATGTCTAAAATGAAAGATTTTATCGCTTTCAGGGCAATGATCGAATTGATGAAGGAAACTAAAAAAGAAGCTCTTTTAGATAAGGTATACGCTCTGTGTAAAGATCATGATTATAAGAAGAATCCAGAACCTCAAAATTATGTAAAAGAACTGTTCCATCAATATACAGATGAAGAAATTTCGGCCAAGATCTCTGAAATTGTAAAAGTACCTGAAATTAATGCAGAGGTTCAGATCATTTATCAATCTATAGACAATCTACATAAAGCCTGCCCCAACCATACCGGGGATTGGTACTTCTCAGGCAATTACCCAACTCCGGGAGGAAATAAGGTGTGTAACAAAGCATTTTTGAATTATATGGAGGGCATTGAGGAAAGAGCCTATTAAAGCCCAAGGTACAACTTCAAAATTCAACAATTGATGTTCGATACCTGCCTGTTCGGCAGGCAGGTTGGATATTTATTGCCAGTGACCTAGGACCTCTATTAGCACAATAAATAAATATTCAATTTTCAATGCTCATTTCTTGAGCGACTGTTAAAGTATAACAGAAGAAAAACAAAATTAAATGACGATATTACACATCATTAAATACCAGACTTATCTGAAAAATCTAACTTTTTTATTCCTGGTCGGTTTCTTACTGGCTGCTTGCTCTAAAGATGTAAAGGATGGATCGGTAGTTTTCTATACCAAATCTGATACTTGCGGATTTATAATCATTACCCTGGCCGGTGAATCTGTAGGAGGTTTAACGTCCGTTGTTTCCGTTAATGCTGATTGTAACGATGCCGGTACACTAACAATCAATAAATCACCTGGAGATTACGTGTATTCGGCTGAAGATGATTGTCACACTTATTCAGGATCTGTAACAGTCTCCGAAGAGGATTGCATAGCTGTGATATTTGTACGGTAAAACATCTGGTGCAATCGGATACTTGCGCCAATGAAGTAACAAGGCATTTTTGAATTATATGGAGGTCATTGAGGAAAGAGCTTACTAAACTCCCTTTTTATTAAGTGATTTAATAGTCAAAATATAATCCAAACATCATAAAAAACACACATAATTTCCCTAACTTTGTAAACTTTGGTCTAATGAAATATAAATATGAGTAAACCCATAGACAAAATAGATTCGGTAGTCATAAAATTTGCCGGTGATTCAGGTGATGGAATGCAGCTAACAGGAGGGCAATTTACCAACACGGCCGCTTTATACGGCAATGACCTTGCTACTTTCCCAGATTTCCCTGCAGAAATACGTGCACCCCAAGGAACTCTGTTTGGTGTATCAGGTTTTCAATTGAAATTTAGTAGCGATGAGGTTTTTAATCCAGGAGATACTGTTGATGTTTTGGTTGCCATGAATGCTGCAGCTTTAAAAACCAATGTTGATCTTTTAAAGGATAATGGAACCATTATTGTAAATACGGCTGGATTTGATAAGAAGAATCTGAGATTAGCACAATATGAAGAAAATCCTTTAGAGGATGGTTCACTATCTAAATTCAACCTCTATGAAATTGATGTAACCAAAATAACCAGAAGAGCTCTTGAAGGTTCAGGACTTGGAGTTCGGGATATTGACAGGTCGAAGAATATGTTTGTACTTGGTTTCTTATACTGGATGTATAATAGACCAATAGAACACTCTGTAAAGTTCCTTGAATCTAAATTTAAGGGCAATTCAGCAATTGCCGAAGCCAACGTCAAAGTTTTAAAAGCCGGATATAATTATGGGGACACCACTGAGACCTTTACTACTAGATATGAAGTAGAACCAGCTAAACTTAAGTCAGGAACTTACAGGAATATTATGGGTAACCAAGCTTTATCATTCGGCTTGATCGCTGCATCCAAAAAATCAAAGCTTCCATTATTTTATGGTGGATACCCGATAACACCTGCCACTGAAATTTTGCATGAGCTTTCAAAACATAAAAATTTTGGTGTTAAAACATTTCAAGCTGAAGATGAGATAGCTAGCATATGTGCATCTATTGGCGCAGCTTTTGGTGGAAGTTTAGCCATAACAGCATCTTCAGGACCTGGAATAGCATTAAAGGGTGAAGCAATTGGATTAGCCCTGGTTCTGGAATTACCATTAGTTATTGTAAACGTTCAAAGAAGCGGGCCTTCTACAGGGATGCCTACAAAAACTGAACAAGCAGATTTACTACAAGCTCTATATGGAAGAAACGGGGAGGCCCCAATACCAGTTATTGCACCGCATTCTCCTACGGATTGTTTCAACGCAGCATTTGAGGCATGTAAAGTTGCGATCAACCACATGACACCTGTGATGCTTCTAAGCGATGGGTACATTGCCAACGGCTCCGAACCTTGGAAATTTCCTAAAGAAAGTGAACTTGAAGACATTAAAGTTTCTTTTGCA
>JAESSM010000040.1 GCA_016764115.1 Bacteroidia bacterium
CAGGTCGATACTTGACTAATATGAGCCGAAGCAGGATAAAAGGATACCGAATATATCTTATCGGATTTATGGGTGCAGGTAAAACTACACTTGGAAAGAGGCTTGCTAACAAAATAGGATTTAATTTCTTCGATATTGATGATCTGATCGAAACAGAAGAAAATCGATCTATTAATGATATCTTTTTAGAGAAGGGCGCTGAGCATTTTAGAAAGTTAGAAAGAAAGGTACTTAATCAAACCAACTTCAAACAAAAAGTAGTTTATGCAACAGGAGGTGGTACACCATTTTTTTTTGATAACATGCAATGGATGAATAAGAACGGTACTACAATTTATGTCAGGCACACTGAAGATTTATTATTTGGACGATTGAGAAGCTCCAAATCAAATCGCCCGCTTATTAGTAAACTTTCTGATGAAGAACTTAGAAGGTTTATCATTGATCATTTGGTGCAAAGAGAGAAGTTTTATAATCAATCAAAAGTAATAGTGGATGGCAAAGGAATTAAGGTTCAGAATGTCGTAGAGAAATTGATTATTCCTAAAAAGTTTTCAAAACTCGATCTTCAACTCAAATAAGCAACGTTTTCTTTCTTGTTAAACTTAACATTCACATGCTCTTGAAGTGTAGTTGCTAAAGACAGACCAACGAAATCTGCAGCAATTGGGAATTTTTTGTGGTTTCTGTCAACTAAAATGGCTGTTTGTATTTTTTTACAAGAATAATTGAGAAAATATCCCAAACCATAGGTCAAAGTTCGTCCGGTGTTCAGTACATCATCTACTAAAATTACCACTTTGTTGTTGATAGTCTTCTCCAAATTAGATTCAGATACTTTTGATTTTGCAGGATCGGTTTCATCAATATCAATATTTAATATATGAATCTTGATAGTAGAAATTGCAGCTAGCCTTTCTGATAACATCTTTGCCACAATAATTCCTCGTGGGGCAATACCTGCTAATACGATCTCTTTTTCCTTATAATTACTTTCGTAGATCTGGTAAGCAATTCTATTAATTTTTTGATCAATTTGGTGATGATCAAGTAGTTGTATTGTTCCAGTAGCCATAGTAACAATCTATTTTTTAGGTCATTGCTAAGGTACGTATTTTGATTTAATTACTTGAAAAGTAGTACATTTTTAGTATCTTTGCACTTCATTTTTGAGAAATTAAAGTATTTGATCATGAAACAAGACATTCATCCAGAGGATTATAGACTAGTAGTATTTAAGGATGTATCGTGCGATTATTCGTTTTTAACGAAGTCAACTGTACAAACTAAAGATACGGTGAAATGGGAAGATGGGAATGAATATCCATTATACAAATTGGAGATATCTAACAAATCTCATCCATTTTATACTGGTAAAATGAAGTTTGTTGATACTGCAGGTAGGGTTGATAAGTTCTTTGCCAAGTATGGTAACAAGAAAGATGCTCCAGCAAAAACTGAGGACGCTTCTAAAGAGACTGAATCGGTAGAAGCAGACAATAAAGAAGAAAAAGCTTCAAAGGAATAGAATATTTAGTAACCCAAATACGTTAAAGTCCCGGATTTATTCGGGACTTTTTTTATTTTTGAATTATGAACTTCATATTGTTTGACGATTCGTCAAGAACCAAATTCTTACCTTTCACTTATACAAGGCCAATTGCGGATATCAGAACTGGCATCTTAACCATTCGCGAAAAATGGGAGAAGCATTTAAATGTAAAAACATCTACTATAACTGCTGAATATTTAAGTACCAAATTCCCATTAGTTAAAGAAGAAAAAAATGTTCTTATAAAAGGGAACCTTTGCCCAAATAAAGACCTTGTGAATGAAATTTGTTCTTTAAAGGTTTCAGAAGGATTATTTGATGGAGATATTTTCCTTGCAGCTTGTTTAAGCGATGGTGATCTTGAAGGTATTGACATTGAAGATGTTTCAAGTAAAACGAAAAGTTGTATAAATTTTGATAAGCCTTATTTTCAGTTGAACCATATTTGGGATATTTTCCGGTATAACGGTGAAAGAATAAACATGGATTTTCGTCACCTAACTAATGGCAGGGAAAGTGAACCAATTAGTGGGACCAATACAATTCTTGGAGATGAATCTAAAATATTCATTGAAAAAGGGGCAAAAATTGAGTGCTCAATTCTTAACATAGAAAATGGGCAGATATATATTGGTAAAGATGCAGAAGTAATGGAGGGTTCTAAAATAAGAGGGCCGTTTGCGTTGTGTGAAAATAGTGTTTTGAAAATGGATACGAAGATATATGGCCCAACAACAGTAGGGCCTCATTCGAAAGTTGGAGGAGAGGTAAATAATTCTGTGATATTTGGATATTCTAATAAAGCTCATGATGGCTTTTTGGGAAATTCTGTAATAGGTGAATGGTGCAATTTAGGTGCTGATACTAATAATTCTAACCTAAAAAATAATTATGCCAATGTGAAATTGTGGGATTATTCTGAAAATGGGTTTGTTGATAGTGAACTTCAATTTTGTGGGCTCTTCATGGGGGATCATTCAAAATGTGGTATAAATACTATGTTTAATACAGGAACGGTGGCTGGAGTAAGTGCTAATATTTTTGGAGGAGGTTTCCCCAGAAATTTTATTCCTTCATACAGTTGGGGAGGGGCAGCAGGATTTACCACGTTTAAAGTTGAAAAAGCTTTTGAAGTTGCCCGAATGGTGATGGAAAGAAGAGGTTTAGAGTTAGATGATCAAGAAAAGAAAATATTAGAGCATGTTTATAATGAAACGGCTCAATATAGAAACTGGGAAAAATAATCCTGATTTTTTTAATCTTACAATCTTCAAATTATATAATTACTCATGAGACAGAAAATTGTTGCAGGTAACTGGAAAATGAATAAGAATTATGAAGATGGACTTACGTTAGCAAAAGATGTAATAGAAGGGTTAACAGTTGATCATTGCACGGTAGTTTTAGGTACACCGTTCATTCACTTAAAAGCAGTTTCTGAGATTGTTAAAAATGTTGAAAATGTTTACTCAAGTGCTCAAAATTGTTCTTCCGAACCCGAAGGAGCATATACCGGTGAAGTTTCTGCAGAAATGATTAAATCTTCAGGAGCCGATTATATCATAATTGGACATTCAGAATGGCGTGCGTATTTTAATGAAGCTGATGAGGTTTTGGCGAAGAAGATTGACTTAACTTTACAAAATAACTTAATACCTATTCTTTGTTGTGGTGAAACCTTGGAAGAAAGAGAAACTGAACAACATTTCACTACGGTAAAAAGGCAAATTAACAATGCACTTTTTCATCTATCCGAAGATCAGTTAAAGAACATTGTAATTGCTTATGAACCGGTTTGGGCAATTGGGACAGGCAAAACGGCAACTCCTGAACAAGCACAGGAAATGCATCAACATATTCGTAGTTTAATTTCTGATAGATTTGGTGATGGAATAGCTGATGATTTATCCATTTTATATGGTGGTAGTTGTAAACCTTCAAATGCCACAGAACTCTTTTCTCAAAAGGATCTTGATGGAGGTTTAATAGGTGGGGCATCGCTTAATGCGAGTGATTTTATTGAGATTATTGCCAATTTAAAAGATTACTAATCCCTAGCTTTGTGATCAAGCTTTTCAGTTTATTACTAACCCTTTTATGGTTTAATTCATTTGCTCAAGATTTCATACAGCTAAATTATAGCGTAAATCCTAAAAAATGCAGAATAGTAAAAGTAGACGATGATTCTATTTATTATAAAAAATGGCATAGAAAAGATACTAGTGTTCATAAAATATCAACGGGTGATGTTACAAAATGCTACTTTGAATATAAATCTGGTTACTTTATTGAAAATGATGGTCTCAAAATATATTGTACGATTAAAGATTTCAATGTTTTAGAATCTAATAATGTGTCTATCCCTAAAAAGATTCATTATAAATTCTCCAATGATGAGGAACATATAATCAAGACTAAAAAAGTCAGTGAAATACTTATTGGGCAAAAATTATTTGAAAGAATATTTATCAATTATTCCTCTAGATTAACGGAATGTATAATTAAAGGTAAATTATCGTTATACAAATCTGTTATAAAGTATCAGAATCCAGGACACATGGAAAATGGTGCTATGGTCGGTGGAGGGTATTCGATAAATCAAGATTATTATTTAAAAAGAAATGGTAGTTATGCAGGTAAAATAAATAAAGTATTTTTTAAAAAAGATGTGATGCCTTATGTTTCGGATTGCGAAAAAGTGTATAATGATGTCAAAAACAATAAATACTCTTATGAAGGGTTATACCACTTAGTTAGACATTACAAAAAATATTGCACAAATGAATAACGCTGTTTAGGTCTTAGTGCATCTTTTTGAAGGCTATTTCTTTTTTACTTTCTATTATATATATGTCAAATCCCCCTAAGCCACCGTCTCTATCAGATGAGAAATATGATTTAGTACCGTCTTTAGATATGTTGTAATAAATTTCATTTCCGGTAGAGTTTATCGGGTATTCAAGGTTCACAGCTTTTGACCATTTTCCGGAATCTGTCTGGTTTGATTTGAAAAGATCATAACCTCCCAAGCTGTTGTGGCCCTTTGAACTAAAATACAGTGTTTTACCATCCGAGGTAACAAAAGGTGCCTCTTCATTGTACGGGGTATTTACCGTTGGGCCTAAGTTGATTTGTCGACCCCATACGTTCGTACTATCTTTAGTTACTTTCCATATATCATTAGCTCCACAACTGCCTTTTTGATTACTCGCAAAAAATATTGTTTCGCCGTTATTGGTTATGAATACATAATTTGCCTGACATTTGATATTGTATTTTAAGTCAAAGATGGTTGGTTTTGCAAAGGATTTTCCTCTCTTTGTAGATGAAAGTAGTAATAACTTATTTGTATAAATGTCATCTTTAGTATATATCAGTTCATCGCTATTGCCTGAAAGAAAAACACATGTTTCACTATTTACAGAGTTTATTATAGAGCTGATCTTTTTAGGCTTTGACCAAGTTCCTGAATTGTTTTTTGATATGTAGATATCCGAATAAATTTCCCCGTTATTATTCAAATAACCACCAGTGCTTCCTTTTCTTTGGGAGGTAAAAACAAGCGAACTATTATCGATGTTGATTAAGGGCGCATAATCTGAAGATGTCGAATTAAGTGGTGCTCCCGGGTTTGTGATAGAGACCTTTCTAGGATACTTCATGAAATACCTGGCGTTTTTACACATAGCAATTTGTCGATTTGCATCTAGAATCTCCCCAATATTGGATTTGACAGCAGTTTCATATTTTTTGAATGCTTCAATGGCTTTATCTAATTGGTGCCCATACATATAGGATACTCCTAAGTAATAAAGTGATATGGTTATTTTTTTTCTGTTAGAATGTAATATAGCTCTTTCAAAATATGGAGTAGCTTCGGATTTTGATGAACCAATTTTCAAATAACAATATCCGATATAATAGTTATAATCAGAGTTGGTTGAATCTGATTTGAGCAATTTGTGGTAATAAGAAAGTGCTTTAGAGAAATCTGCAGTTAAATAACTCTCTTGTGCTTTTATTTTGAGATCATGAATAGCCAGTTTGTTTCCCTGCCCGTAAACTAAGTTAATGGACAAAATTGAAACAATAGTATACACTTTTAACAAACAATTTGGTTTAAAATGTAAATTTTTCATTTTTAACCGTTTAATTTAATATTCCCTACTTTGGTAGGCTAATTGCAGAACTATCTATCAGAAACTCAATGTGATATGGATGGAATGGTAACTATATTATACTCAATTACTGCTTGAAAGGTTATAATTTGAGGTTTTAGATATGTATTACAAAGTAATCACTTTTGCATTTAATGACAGTTTATTCCAAAGTGACATTTTAATTGCGGAACTATCAGAATTAGGTTTTGATGGATTCGAAGAAACAGCAGAAGCTGTAATGGGGTATATTCCAAGCAACTTATTTGATGAACAGAGCATCTTAACATTAGGAGAAAAGTATACTGATCAGTTTCAGTTTACTTATAAAATTGAAGAACTTGAAGAGAAGAACTGGAATAAAGAATGGGAAGACAATTTTCAATCGATCGAAATAGGTGATGATTGTATTATTCGAGCTTCGTTTCATAAAGCAAATAGGTCATATCTCTATGAGATCGTTATTGATCCAAAAATGTCATTTGGAACAGGTCATCATGCGACAACTCAGTTGATGGTTGAATCTTTGTTAGAACAAGATATTCTAGAGAAAACGGTATTAGATATGGGGTGTGGAACTGGAATTTTGGCAATTCTTGCAGGTAAGCTTGATGCTGAAAAGGTTATAGCTTATGACAATGATGAGAAAGTTTATGAAAATGCAGTTGAAAATGTAAGACAGAATAACGTAGAAGATAATGTGTATCTTGTAAAAGGTAATTCGGAAATATTTGGCAAAAATAAATATGATTTTATCTTAGCAAATATTAACCGGAATGTATTATTGAGTTTACTGGA